>JAPKDJ010000117.1 GCA_026421245.1 Akkermansiaceae bacterium
GCGGGAGGGCTCTGAAGCCGCCCTTGGACCGGAGCGGAGGGGGGAGAAAGGGGGGGGTGGGTGCCTCCTTCGATCGTGACCGAAGAGTCAGGTCCAGTTTCTTTTCTTCTGCCATGAGGTTTAGTACTAATACCATCCCGGTTAATAAAACCCGAAGTATCCGTTTCGAAAATTAATTTATTTAGGCCCCCCTAAAGAGCACCGGATCACCTCACAAGGTCAAACGACGCCCACTATCGATCAGCGAGGAAACTCCTAACAGATCGGCTCACTTCAAGCTCATGATCCAGGCCGAGATGTCCGCAACGTCCTGTGCGCTCAGCGTGTGTGCGAAGCTGGCAGGCATGACAGATTTTTTGGCATCACTACGTTTCTTCACCTCGTCAGGCTTTACCACGATCTGCTCTCCGGTCAGAAGCACTAGCTTCATGCTCAGCGCGGTCTCCTCACCAATCATGCCAAACAAGACACGACCGTCCTTCATTTCCAGACTCGTTTGCTGAAATCCTTCCACGATGTAAGCATCGGGCTCGAGCGTTGATTGAATGACATAATCCATGTCACGGCGTTTCCCAATTCCCACCAGATCCGGACCGATAGCGACACCCCGATTTCCCACCTTGTGACAGGCGAAACAATTTCCCCTTCCAAAAAATATCTCCTTCCCATGCTTCAGGTCGGCCTTGGGAAGCGCTTCCTTCGCCTCAGCGATAGTCGTTTTCTTGGCCCCTGCTTTGGAGAGAAATACCTGATACATCGATTCACCCCCAGAACCTCCGACCTTATTTCCACCAAGTATTACCTCTCCAGCCTTAACTGATCGCCGATAAACCGAAAAGGATTCACCGTTACTCATGCCCACCACGAAGTCAGTCTTCTCCATCCCCTCAACTAGGGCCTTTGGTGGATTTGTTCGTCCATCATAAGCAAGATAAAGCGTTGCTGGCAGGTTAATGTAAAAGCGCAAAAATTCCGAACTACGATTACTCTTGTCATCGTTGTGCGTGCGGAGCTGAGTGGCACCCGCAAGAGTTTCCGGGATCTCCTTGAAAGTGAAATTCCGGTCAGCATACACCGAAACACCTCGCTGCAATCCATCGAGTTTGGGGCGATAAAGTTTTGCAGAACCCTCGCCGCGAATACCTTGCACGAACAAACGATCCCTCCACTCAGACTCGGAGACCTTGTGAACTAGAAGAGATTCAACATCTGACACTCTCTTTTTCCCGTCAAAGAGGGCCGCCTTGATCATCGCATCTTCCGATACCATAATCTCCTTACCAGCCTTCTGGGATTCGTGTGTAGGTTTAGAACCATCTATGGTGAAACGAATTTGGAACGAAGCCTTAGTCTCAAAAGTTACTTTCGTTGACTCCCTAAAATTGCGCTGAGTCGATGAAATCGTCAGACCAATTCCGAAGCCTTCCCCAACACCCTCTAAAAACTCCCCCGCCCGTCGCTGCAGATCCCGGTCGCCTTCCTCCATGAATCCCAATGCAGCCATGCTTCGAATACCGGCCCGTTCATCAGAAAGCAGCTCACGGCGTTGTTTCTCCGACAACTGACGTCGCATCACCTGCCAATCAGTATAAAATTCAATACGCCCAGTCTCGGACGCGATCGCATCAAGAATGGCCTTGCTATGCTCACCCCAACCAATGTGGTCAAGCGACTGCATCGCCGCGGCGCGAATCCGGGGAGATTTATCCTGCAAAAGTTTAACCAACAACGGCGTGGCATCTTTGATTTTATTCTCACCAAGAATCCGGGTCGCCTGAATACGGAGATTAGTGTCGGGACCATCTGTGGCAATTGCTCGCAGCTCGGCATGATCACTTTCTGCAGCCTTTGCAATGTGACCCAAGGCCCAAATCGCCCAAGTCTCTTGTGTCTCAGTCAGAGCGTTGGATCCAATCGTTTTGATTAGTTCCAAGCGCACCGAATCACCGCGCCGAACCAACTCGTCCTGCGCGTTCACCCGCCAGACGTGCACTTGGTGCCCAATGTCCTCCATGAGCTCTTTGAAGTTCCACGTCTTAATGTCCTTTTTGCGTTTTGCCGTGTTCCATTTGGACTGAGCAATCAAGGGACTCTCATGGCGCAAGCGAAACACCCGCCCCTGATACTTTGCGCTCTCTTCCGGAGTCCACTTTTCCTTAGGAACATATTCGGTGCCGTAAACCGAACCCCAACCAGCGATATAAAGAGCGCCATCAGGACCGACTTCGATATCAGTCGGACGGAACAAGGAACGACCCTTTGCCCCCTTGTAACCCAGGTCACCGGCCTGGGTCACCCCGCCATCAATTATTTTCCTTTTTTCCCCAGCAGGAACTTGCAAAGCCCCCTTCCATTTCGGTTTGTAGAGAAAGATACAGTTATTCGTCCAATCAGCGATGAGATGACGGTTACGATATTTCTCCGGGAAGTGCTCTGAAGTGTAAAAAACAACGCCAGTCCCCGAACCACTGACACTAGGGAAAAGATCAGATGATGGAGCAACAGCTGGATGCTTGCCCATCCAGTCGAACTTCCACGGATGACGCATCGAGTAATGACCATGACGGATGGGCATAAAAATACGGTCGGCCGGCGGTCCCGGGTCGTTGTCGGTGGCGAGCCAGTTGAACCCGCTGTCCATACACATATCCCACGGATTGCGCATGCCGCGCGCATAGAGTTCGAGATTGTGCCCGCCAGGTCGACAACGGAAAATCCCACCCTCTTTTTCATCCTTGTTGATTGGATGGTAGCTCTTCTTGTAAGTGTCCTTCGTGTAAACCTTGCTGAGCGGATATTCCGTCTTATCGTCGGATTTGATTCCCATCAGGTTGCGGATTGGCTTAGGCGCGTTCGGCTTCACCCAAGTGTTACCCATCGTGAAATAAAGCCAACCATCAGGACCCCAGTTGAGACCGTGCACGCTATGGCGGAGGTTGTTGAGACCAGTATAAATAATTTTATACTGGTCGGCGACATCATCTCCATCGGTATCACGCAACACAGTAATCTCGGGCGCATTGGCAACCCACAATTCGTCACCCTTCCAGGCCATCGACTGGACACAATTCAATCCCTCGGCAAAGGTCTTCACTTTCTCCGCGACACCATCGCCATCCTCATCAATGAGAATTTTGATATAGTCGGTTGGAGAATCTTCCTTGGGCTTCCGGTATTGTGGCCCAGCACCAACATAGAGTCGTCCGTGTTTGTCAAAACACAAAGAAGACGGATTGATGATGTGGGGTTCTCGGACGAAAAAATCGACTTCGAATCCATCCTCCACATCGGGAAGCGCGTCTTTGTCGACTTCGGCGAAGAGGGCTGTAGCTGAAAAAATGGGGAGAATAAAAAAGAACGATTTCATTAGGATAAAAGAACTACGATTGGAAACGAATATTTTACTCATCAACATAGAAAACATCGGAATCATCAATATCCGGGATGCCCACTACAAGCACCCGCATTTTTCCGACAGCACCATGCACCACGCCCGGAGGGATATGGACCATCGTTCCTGGTCTTACTTCTTGTTCCTCCCCATCAAGCAAGACCTTACCCTCGCCTTCGAGGACGTAGTAGAGCTCCGTTGAAATTTTGTGATAGTGAGTCTTAGCACCGTCGATATCAACCGCGTGGGCCCAGGCTGCCACGTCTTCATCACCTCTACTGAGCAGACGATAGCGATGTCCGCAGGCACTTCGTTCCTTGACCGCCTCATCTTGGTGACGGATTATAAGATTGGTGGGTTTTCTCGCCATTTCGTATATTATACTAAGTTAGGCGAGTATAGGAATCATTCAATCTCACCAACACTGAACCTCACTCGGTCAAAAGATGAGCTGAAGATGCATCCCAACAAATAGGCCCAGCAAGCTCTACTAGGAATAATTGAATCGCAGATCCCTTAATACCTTCATTCGCGACTCCAACACTAAGGTCCGACTCTACCATAGCGGACACGAAAGCTTTGTTTACTCGGTGAGCTTCCTAGCGGGCGATAAAATAGTTTCAATTTTGGCCGGTTTTCCACATCTGAATTCTCGGCTGAGCTGATCGTATAGCGCTGATTATTAATACCAATATCTGCTGTGGAATTTACCCGAAGGAAAAGGTACTTTCCTCCCGCGTAGCTTGGATTTTCCTCATAAAACTTCTGTAGATATTGGGTGATACCACACAAGGGGTTCGATTTCACAATCTCCCCGCTATTACTTAGGGTGTAGTCAAAGATTGCATCTTCCAATTTCAAAACACTTGAATTGCCCGTAGGAGTTTCGCTGTATTCAAGGATCGAGCTTGTATCATCCTTAATACCGAGCACCCACAAATCAGCATCCCACTGAGCGAAGGTGCGCACTACATGCAATTCTACTTCAGCTAGAGCAATCTCGAGCCCGTTTGCAAGAACCGGCAATTCAAAAATCAGAACTGCATCTCTCCCGCCAGCCGAGGAAATCGAACCCACTCTCAAGGTATCGAAGCCACGATTCGCCGCCACAGGTGGTCCCTCAGTAATGACATAATCCTCGGCATTGCCTTCAATCACCTCGCTACTGGAAAACCCGGGAACAGGAAGGCTCAACCTCGTCGGTGTTCCACCTCCTTCAAAGGTTCCTACCACCTGCCAATTTTTAAGATCCGAAGAAGTCTCAATCTCGAAAAGCGAAGCATCTGCACCCTGGACGCTCCAAGATGCACCCTGCGGGTTCACCGAAAATCCAGATGCTTTCATGAAGCCCAAGCGCTCCGTCGTTTGCACCAGCTCTTTCCTCATGGAGGCCAAATCATCCGCTCGCGCCGGCGAAGAATAGAGATTATTGATCTCATATGGGTCTCCATCACTACTCGCATCATAAAGCTCATTCCAACTGCTATCGTCGGAATAATTGACCAGCTTGAGCCCGTCGGACCGCCGCAATCCAAGATGAGGAACAACCGCCGCAGCTGGAAACTTCGGATCGATGTTGTATGAGAATATAAAAGAATCCCGCCAATCACTAGGCGTTGATCCAGTCATTAGGGGGAGTAGACTACGACCCTGCATGCTCTCGGGAACTTTTACTCCAGCCAACTCAAGAATTGTCGGTGCAATATCAACATTTAAGGCAATTGGATCGACCGCAAGTGGTTTCGATTGACCGGCGGGATAGCGAATCATCAAAGGAATCCTCAAACTTTCCTCATAAGCCGCTCGCTTGTCACCTAACCGATGCTCTCCTCTAAAAAATCCATTGTCGCTGATGAAAATTACAGCCGTATTGTCCGCAATTTTCAGATCATCGAGGAGCGCCAGTATATCACCTACATTTTGATCAATCCCCACTACCGTTCGCATGTAGTCACGGAGTTGACTCTGACTGGAACCTCCGTTTGCTCGTGGAGCAAAAGGAGGAGGGACCGCGAGATTTGGAACCGCTACCGCTGTATCAGAGGAAAACAATTCACGATTACGTGCCGGTGGGGTCCAAGGTTGGTGAGGCGTTTTAAAGCCGAGGACCGTCAACGACGGACGTCCTCCAGCATGTTGGGCCGTAATAAATTTTTTGGCCTCCTCCGTCGAAACATCATCGACCCAATCAGTTTCCGATGAGGTGAAAAGCGAGCGCCCTGACTCATCGAAGAACTCTGTATTAAAGTAGGTTCCTTGACCTTCAAATGACACGGCGGTGTCAAACCCTGGACGGTCTTTTTGAGTGCCCATATGCCACTTTCCAAAATACCCCGTAGCATAACCGGTCTTCTGCAACAAGGTGGCATAAGTAGTCGCAGTCGCCGGGAAATGAGTGTGGTTATCGGTCACGCGGTGAAGATGTGGGTATTGTCCTGTCAACATTGTTGCACGCGATGGTGAGCAGATCGAATAGACCACAAATGCGTTATTAAAGTGGATCCCTTCACTAGAAAGCCGATCCATATTCGGTGTTTGTTTTACCGGGTTGGACAACCAAGGAAAACGAGCAACCCTCCCCCTAGATTCGATCGAATTTTGCATGAAACTCGTCGCGTCCCAGCGCTGGTCGTCAGGAATCATCACGATGATATTTGGCCCCTCCGGGATAGGCCGCGGGTCAGCTGTCGGGTCTATAGAAACAAAACCTTTATTCTGATCTTTAAAAACTCCCGAAAATGCAATGTTGTCGATTTGAACATTCCCCCCCCCCGCGTTTCCTGACCAGACAAAGCGAAACGAAGCCTTTTCACCTGGAGGAATTCGACTCACCGAGCCAATTATCGGCTCCAAAACCAAAGAAACATTTTCGACTCCTCGGACAGTCCAAGTGTTGGTGTAAAGTAAGGCTAAATCAGCCACCTCAGAGGCGCTTGTGGCATTGATCAACTCGCCCGATGCCGCCAAATAACGAAGCTCTAGGGTATCCGGAGAAGTTGCAGAATTAGCAAGGCCTCGCGCGTCAAAATGAATCGTACTTAACTCAAAATGATAATCGCTGTGATTTGTGATCGAGAAATCTCCTTTCAATAAATTGACATTGCCAGAATTCGCAAATTTCCAGGAACTCGTTCCCCCATTTACCTCACCGTTGGGTGGGGGGTTCCCAAAGGGACCAATACGACCCCCTGGAGATCCATCCGCCAGAGTGGAGCTAGTGATAGCCAGAGACGCTCCAAATGTCCCTCCATTCAAAAAGTCTTTATTTGTCGACTGACCTAGTCCACGCCACCCCTCGTTGGAGGCATTCACTCCTACGCTTCCAGTTAAATAAAGATTACCCGAACTCGACCCCATCGGGGTAGGATCGTAAGTGGAGTTCGTATCAGGGGTGTCGTCTTGAATCCCGGAATTATTATTTCCAGGACTCCTATTTTCAAAGGTCTGCCAGCCGATAACATGCTGCTGTGCAGCCGAATTTTGGACACCCAGTAGACCGATGAGCCCGAGGGTGTAGATTTTAAATAGGTGCTTCTTTTGATGAATGAAAAACATTGAATTCAGAGCGTGTGTGTTTCCTTAACTTGCGCTTACCTGAAAAGATTTCTTGAGCGATAAGAGGATAAAGATGAAATTGAAATTAACAACCTATAGTTATTAGAATTAAGAGTGATCTCGAATAAGTCAAACGGGACAAAAAAGTGGAATCCGTTTTTTAGAGCCTTGCTAATTTTCTAGTCAACGAAGCAGCTCATATTGCGCTATTTAGGCGACTGCTAGGAATTTGCTTTTGGCGGGAGGTCTCTGAAGCCGCCCTTGGACCGGAGCGGAGGGGGAGAAAGGGGCTTGCTGCCGACCAACTTGTTCTGCGCGCCCGGGACGTCGC
>JAPKDJ010000118.1 GCA_026421245.1 Akkermansiaceae bacterium
CCGTTGAGGTACTGAATCTCGCCAAAAGAGCCAGTGCCTTGGATAGTGAACAGGTTTCCAGCGCCAGCGACGAAAGGGGTCCCCAACGTTTTGTCGCCCAAGACTGCAAGCACCCCGCCGACACCCATGTGGAGGTATCCTGCATCCGGATTGGGGTCCCATCCAAACTGGATGCCGGACGCCTGGACAAGCCCGGAATCCTCAACGGTCAGTATGCCGGTGCCGCTGGCCTGCTGTCCCAAATACAGCGTGGTGGCGGTGGTTAGTTTGGAATTAGCCCCCGTTACCAAAGCCGTTCCCAGTCCAGTTTGGCCAATATGTAGTTGTCCTCCGGTGACATCAACCAATCCGCCGGCCTCGACGATCAGATCGCCATGGCTAGTGTTGATGCCAACTGAAAAGCCATTGTTCGCTCGTATTTCTGAGTCGTCTCCGGTGACGGTTATCGTTGACGTGCCCCCGCCCCAGCCCACCGAAATGCGGTGGCTGGGCGCATAAAAAAGACTTCCACCTGCGACGTTAAGGGTGCCAGCGCCTAGAGAGCCATCGAAATAGGTGATTGTCCAGTCGCCTGGATTCGGGTCGTCAAATGTAGCCCAGGGATGAGTTCGTATTAAATCAAAATTGCCGGTTGCCGTAATCGACGCCTGTGCGGTCGGGGCAAATGCGGCCGCTGCCGCGAACGCTGTTAATAATGTAAGGTTTCGTTTCTTCATTATTCTATTGGTTTGGGTGAGGTGTTGGGAGTTGGATTACTGGAATTTGCTGTTCACGGGGTGTCCCTGAGGATGTTGTGGAGGAGATCGGAGAGGTAATTTTTTCGCTGATTGAGTTAAGAATAAACTGAATGCGCCAGCGCGTCTTGGCTGAATCGGACGTTTTTTGGGTTGTTTCGGACAGATTATTACTGCTTGGCTTACTATTCGAGCTTGGCCAAGCGCCAAGAGTTCTCATCCCCCCAAGGCAGCAACCCTGGTGCCTCAGCAAATCTGGAAGAAGCTCACCCCAAACCGCTCATTCTTCGCTTCCTTTGCTCCCTTCTGTTCCAACTCCGCCCTCTCCCGACGCTGAGAACCAAGATGGATTCTTACAGAAGATCGCTAAGAACGCAAAGTCCCCTTGAATCGATCTGTCGCATCTTCGCAACATGACCCCGTCCCGTCACTCGCGCGTAAAGATCCCTCGACTGCGCTCGGGATGACCACTCTCTATGCGGGGCAGGATAACTACAGGGAGACAGATCCGAAAGAGGCATTCAGCTGGGGTTCGGCGACCAGCATCCGGGGGGGGCGCACGGCGGGCCGGACTTCGCCACTGGTCAGAACCAGGTGCCCACCCCGATTCACCACGTTCACCGTCACCGGCGGGTTCTCGGGCATCAATCTCCGGGTGCTTGGCGCTTGGATTCTCGATACCTAATTGCTGCTGCCGAGGATGACTTCCTAATAACCCCGGACTCTCTTCAACCATTTCTTTGTCTTCGCCGGGAGTTCGCCTTCCCTCTCGCCTTTGGTGCGATAGTCCCAGTCGGCGCTCGTGTGGTATTTCAGGCTTCGCTGGAAGTGATACAGATCCGCGGCCTGCTTGCCGAGATACGGATTCGGTCCGGAAAGGCCGACGCTCTTCAGGGCGTCTTCGCGAACGGTCGCTGATTCCTTTCGCAACTTGTCGATGCGGGCAGTCTGCTCGGCAGCGTCGATGCTTTTGTCCCGCCCGAGCTGCTGGATCTCTTTTTGCATCTGCCCATACTTGCCGGCGCGGAGCTCCTTTTCCTTGGCCTTTCTGCGGCTTTGCCAATCGTCGTGGTGCTGCTGATCTTTCTCCGACCACTCCTGCATCTGTGTGAGCGCGAGCGGTGGAGAACCCACCGCGTCGAAATCGTTGTGAACCTTGCGGTAGATGCGGAAGTGATCCACTTGTCCGTTGAAGAACTCACTCTTGTTGCGGGCGCAGGCGATGAAGTTCCCATCGGGCCGGTCACCGATAAATACATCGCGCGGGCGGAACTCGAACTTGCCGCTGGCGACCTGCTTGCCGTCGATGTGAATCGCAGCCGTCGTGCCGTTCATCTCGAGGCGCAGGCGAGCCCACTTGCTCGCCGGGATCACTGCCGACGCAGCCAGCGTGTGCGTCTTGCCATCGTGTCGGGCCGTCAGGGTCGGCTTGCCGCTGCCATCGATCGATAGATAGAAACACTCCTGATCGCCCGTCCCGAAATCAAACAGACGTCCGGCCTTACCCCCGGATCGCTTGAGCATGATGTCGAGGGTCAGCTCGCCGAAATCGGCCACCGACGGAGGTGCTTCGGCGTACTGGTTCTTGCCATTGAAAACGACGTATTGGTGTCGGCCGTCGTCGTCCTCGGCAAATCCCGGCCTGCCGTGGAGAATCCCGTTGTTGTTCACGTAGGAATCCTCGAGCAGCACGGCCTTCGGCTGGTTGAACTGCCAGTTGGCGTAGAGCGCGCCGGCATCGATCCCGCCGGCGAATCCCGGAGCGCGATCATACCGATCGTGCGCCTGATAGAATCTCCCGTGCTGGAAAACGCCGCTTTCCGTGTTCCGAACGTCTGCGAAGTAGTCCATGACCACGCCACCGGTGAGTCTTTGATCGCTGGCAAAACATGACAGCAGGTAGGGCTCGCCCTTGATCACGACACTGCCGTCGATCACGACGCTGCCTTCGTGGAGTCGATTCGGCGAGGCCTGCGCACGCTGGGAAGTGGTCACCGCGGCGGCCTCGAGAATGCGGGCGTTGCCACCCACCTTGACGTCTCCCACCACCCAGGCTCGGCCGCCGATCTTGGCGTTGCCCGAGACAAGGGCCTGCGGTCCCATGACGACCGCGTGTTCCTTGATGCAGGCATTGTCTTTGACGGTCGCGCCGTCGAGGACCATCGTATTCGGGCCGACGTAAGCGGTGGCGGCCACCTTACAGTTATCGGAGACAAATCCACCGCCGTTTGAATGGCGATGCCCCTTGGCGTTTTCTTGGAGAAACTTGACGCGATGCAGCAAGTGTTCGTGCGTCCGCGATTTCTTACCCCACCAATATCCGCCTTGACGCTCCTTGCCCGCGTCAACCTTCGCTTGCAGCGCATCGCTCGAAGCCTGGATGCGGGGGAGCATTTCGGCGAGCTTCTGCTGGGCGAGTTGGCCGTCAGTGTCCGTCAACGGGATCGGCACCTCATGCTTGAGGGGAAGATTCACAGGCGTATTGCCGTAATCGCAGCGGCCATAGAGTTCGTCGAAGTCGATGATGTCGCCCGGTCTGCGGTGCGGTGTGCCGGGCGTGCATCCCGAAAGAGTCACTTCCCAAGGATGCCGCGGAGCATGAACGCCGGACAGATACTTGCTCATCCAATGGGTTTTCGGGTCGAATGGCTCCTCGACTGGAAACGCGCTGGGCGACGCCGACACGGTCAGCCACAAGTGCTTGTCGGTCGGCTTCAGAGAAAAGCTCATCTTGCCCTTGTTCCACAGCGGGCTGTATCTCGCCCGGCCCTTCGCATCGACGGCCACAATGCAGGCGCGCCAGTCGGAATGCTGCGCCGGGTCGTGGATACCCTGGAAGTCGACGGCGATCTCCTTCGCGTCCTGATCCCGCTTCAGGCGGATGATGTTGAATCCGGTCCAGCGGGGCGCTTCGGCGCCCGAGATCCGGTAACGATCCTTCTCTCCGTAGACGGGATAGACGTGACTCGTCTCGGGCATCCCGTACTTGACCCGGACCATGTCCTGTTCGATGAAGTCGCAGGTCACCATCCGAGCCGCATACTCGCCGAAGAAATCGCCGAAACCGCGGACACCGTTTTTCCAGAGGCCTTTTTTCTGTCCCACCATTGCGATCGTGTGATACGGGGTGCGCTCTTCCTCGCCGGCCAGGCCACCGATCACCGTCTGGATCCCGTAGCCCCAGTTCGGATTGTCGCCGAGCACGAAGAACATCAAGGGCGACTGATAGCTCATGCGATTCACGTAGCGCCAGGGATGTCGGAAATTGCCGGTGAACATCTGCAACTCACCCGGATGCCCCGTGTGCTGTCCCGCATTGCCCATGATGTAATGGAAGTCGCGCCAGCCGCCGAGCGGCTGGCTGTGGAAGAACTCGTGTGCCAGCGCCGTGGTATTGGCGTTGCCGATGCCGCAGTGGTAGGTGCCGACACCGGACCCGCCCTGGGTCACGATAATGTGGTACTTCTTGTTCGGACCCGGGTGGTGCCAGTAAGGCATGGAGTGGCCGGCGGCCTCGACGTAGGTCCAGAAATTCTCGATATACTCAAAGATGCCTCTGCGGAAATGATTCTGACGCTCAATGTTGTCCGGACGTATCCAAGCCGGAGGCCGGGCTCCCTCCTTCGTCGCGGCCGACAGATGGAAGTTCCGGGTCTCGAAGATGAGCTGACCATCCTTCTCGCCCCACAGCGGATACTTGGCGTTGGCGTCTTTCCAGGGCGGCAGGGCGTTGAATCTCACGGGAGTTGCTTTCCAATGCTCCAGCGGAATGTCAGCAAACACCGGGCGCTCTTCCTTGGAGATCTTCGCGTAGAGTTTCGGGTAGGCTTCTTCCCAGACCTTGTGGATGAAATCCCGATCCTCGGCGCTGATCATTTGGCTGAGCGGCCCGTGGTCGACAACTGCCCGCTGCCTGCCGTCCTCCAAACGCAAGACAGCCGAGGGGGTGACGGGCGTGTCGCCGGATGACGTGCCGAACCCTCGCAGAGCGATCAGGTGTGCTTTGAACGTGTCAGGATCCGAAGCGGACCAGTTCCGAGTGACCCCCGCCAGGGCTTCGGGATTTTCTTTGCCCTTATTTCGCGTCCAGGTCCGCAGCGGCGCGCCCTCGGGAACATCGACGAAGTCCTGCCCTTGACGCGGCCACCACTGGACGGTGCGGCGCTGGTAGCCCGCCGCCTTCGACCCACCTTCTTGCTCGACCTTGTCCAGGCCGACGCCGGGCACGAGCTTGCTCGGGTAGGGCAAGTTTCGATAGTAGTCGAGTTCTTCGGCCAACGCACTTGCACCCATGCATCCCGTCACAACGGTCACCAATATCGTTCTCATCATTCTGCTCTCTGCTTGCATATTATTTTGCCGTTAAAATCACTTCTGCATCCAGCGCGTGTTGAACGCGAAGGCGGGCCACCGGTCGTTGTTGAAGAGGTTCGCCCATGGGCTACTATTGTGGGATTTGTAACGGATGTGCACCGGGCGCGGCACCTTCTGGCTGGAGACCACCACGGTGTCGCCTTCGATTTTCGCCTCGGCCCAGTGCCAGGGGTGATCCTTGCCGGCGATTTCGAATCCCTGCAGTTTGTCGCTGTGCCGTATGACCAAACCCTTGCCAACGTGCTTGAATCGAACGCGGATCTGCTTTCCTTCCACCACGTGGGAGTCGTAGCGGGGACCGTAGATCGGTGAGTTCCCCCCGTAGACATAGCTGAGGGCGATGTCATAGGAGCGGCGTCCGTAGCTCGACTTGTCGGGCGGATGGATGCCGCTTCCCAGGTCCGAGGTGATCACGAGAGCGGTCTTGGGCAGATCGATCAGTTGGATCTGGTTGCAGCGCCATTTTCCGTTCCTCGGGTCGTTAGGCTCTGTGGGTTGTGGCACGAACTTGCTCGCCATGCGCGTCAGTGGGTTGCCCTGGGCATCCCAAGCGCATCCCCCGCCGCTCGGTTTCTGCACGCAGAGGAAGGGGAAATCGCCCTGCCCCCAAGCCTTGCGCCAGCCTTGGATCAGGGCGTGCATTACCGGAAACTGATGACTGACGCCTTTGATGCGCGTGCCACCTTCGCCCTGATCCCAAACAACGCCTCGAATCGCGTAGGGAACGACCGGCTCGATGAACTGGGCGTACAAATCGCCAAGGTGACTGGGGAGGGCAGGTTTCTCCGGCACGGGCTTGCCGTCCGCGGCGGCTTGTTTTGCTGCTTCTTCCCAATTGGCAAGCGCCTGCGGATGTGCCTTGATTTCCTTCAAGAGGGTCTTGCCAGGCTCGTTGCTCTCCAGAGTCTTCTTCAGCCCGGGATCGTCGAGTAACATTTCCGGACTAAGCCAGCGGCCGGAAGCCGTCCCGCTGACGGCGCCGACGATCAGGCCGACGGGCACGTCGAGTTCCTTTTGCAAGGGCAGGCCGAAGGAGAACATCAGGGCCGAGAAGTTGCCGATGTCGTCGGCCGCTGCAATTTTCCAATCGCCCTGGTAGAGACGGAGATTCGGATAGGGCCCGGCTTTGACCATCGCGGCGAGAGCTTCGTCGCCAGCGACGAATTTGCCCACTCTCCAAGACATGTTCGACTGCCCCGATCCGAGCCAGACATCGCCGACCAGGACGTCGCTGAGCACGCGGGTCGTCTTTCCGGCGACGGTCAGCTTGCCCGCTGCGCCAACCTTGAGCGGATCGAGCTTGACCTTCCACTTGCCCTCTTGGTCGGCCGTTGTTTCCTTCTTTTGATCGCGAAATGAAACGGTCACCTTCTCACCCGAATCAGCCGTTCCCCAAATCGGCACGGGCATCCCGCGTTGTAGCACCATGTGGTCGCCGAACATCGGATCGAACGTCGGTTCGGCCCAGACCTTGGAAGTAAGGATTAAACTCGCCACGGCAAGGATCGTCCTGGCGAGGAGTGTTTTACGATTCTTCATTGCCTTTTCCAGTTGGGATCCTCAGGGATGAATTACTTTTCAGAGTTTCCTTCTGGTGCTTGACGAACGCCGCGAAACCCGTAGCTGGCGTCCCTGCCCGTTCGCATGACGGATGACATGTAGCGGTCGGAGACGCGCAACCTTGCTTTGTCCGTGTACCAGGGGCCGCCCCTGAATCCGACTCCGGTTGTTGGATATCGTTGTCCCTCCTCCCAGGTAGCCATCGGTCCGGGCCAACCGGGGACATTCGCCAGAGCGTCGTCGGTCACGGCTCCGTCGCCGCAGCGGCCTGTGAAGACACGTCCGGCCTTGTGTCCCACCGTCACGGCTCGCTCCCGCAGGTGGCCGCTCATTGCGGCGATTCCCCAGTAGGTCGCCCCGGACGTAACGCGCCCCTCGGCACCGCATATTGCCTGGGGCATCGGTACCGGCGGCGTGACCATCGGATCCAAAATCCAGCGTGAATCGGGCAACTCAGCGCTGCCCCATGCGTACTCGTCCTTGACCGGTTTGAGCGGACCGCGGCAGGCTTTCTCGTATTCCAATTCGCTCATCGG
>JAPKDJ010000119.1 GCA_026421245.1 Akkermansiaceae bacterium
CTATTTCATTTCGGCACCGGTGGCTGGGAGGAAGCGGTAGTAGACTTCCAACATAAAGGTGGACAGGCAGGTCGCCATGACCGGATTCATCGCACCATGCCCCCCGGAGGCCGGCCAGGAGCCGTCTTTGTTTTGCAGATCCAGCAAATCATCTCGGAAAAACTTGTTATATTCTTTCCACTCAGATCCGCCATGGTTGATCATGGCTTGAGCGTTGTAATAGTGGTAATAGAGGTGGCCCAAATTAAGCTTTTGGTCCTTGATGCTCCCGGCGACGTAATCAATGCCGGCTTTGGCCGCTTTTGAGTCGCGCAAGCCAATCATCTGGAGGCAAAGTATCCCGCCGCCGGTCAATGCGGGACTCTGTTTGGGGTCTGCTCGGTATCCAAAGGTCCCATCGCTCCCCTGAACCTTGCTGAACCACTCTCTGGCCTTACTGTATACTTTCTTGAAGGCGCTCTCTCCATCCCACAGTCCTGTCAAGTGGCAGGCCTTGACCGCCTGGAGCTGCCAGTATCCGACCGAGTTGTCCCCTCCCGCCTTTCCGTAGTTGTATACCCAGCTTCCGGATTCGCTCTGCCCGTTCATCACGATGTCGCCTGCCTTCTTGGTGATTTTGTCGAGGTCGGGGATGTTGATGTCCAGTCCTAGGCAGAAGGTATAGGCCTCAGCCAGAGCGTAGGTCGCGATTGCGTGTTCGTAAACCCAATGGTTTCCCGCTCCGGCGGTGGTGAGTTTACCCTCGTTCTTCATGCCGACGTCGATGAGAAAAATGATACCGGCACTAACGGCCTCTCCAAATTCCGGGGAATTCGGGGACTCGCAATGCCCGAGGAAAGCGAGCACCGCGAATCCGGTCATGGCGGCGCGGTATTGGTCAGTGCCCGCCTTGTGACTCCAGCTGCCATCCTCCTCCTGGTTGGCCTTGAGCCATTGTAGGGCTTTCACCACGGCGTCTTCGCATTTCCTATTTCCTCCGTTTTCCTCCAGTCGCTGGAGGCGTTGATCCAGCGAACAACGGTTGCGCATGATGGAGGGGATGCCTCCGAACCCGCCGCCGTCGCCCCATCCCCCGCTCCCCCATCCCTCACCGAAATCTTCACCAATCCCGAAATCACTGGATTGATCCGGGGTCACCAAATCAGGAACAGGAATGGCGGTGGGCGAAGGAGTGGTCGAGGCAATCACTTTCGCCATAGAGGATAACGGCGCGGAGGGCTTGCGCTGAACTTGCCTGGTGAACTTCTTTATGTTCAGCTTCATATCCTCCTCGGACGCTGAGCGGTAAGTGACGATGACGAACTCCTCTTCGATCACGGACCGCTGCAGAATCAAGGCCAGAAGTAGCCCAATCAAGACGAGAAAGAGAAAGCTAATGAAGAGGCTGCAAATCGACGAATTTCGCCGTTGGGCACGCAACACAGAATTTGCTTCGGGAGAAAGTCGGGCGTGTAAGCTCATGATGATTCAGAGTGCATTAATGGATGCCTGTCGAGATTCATCGACCGAGCGGGAGCAGGCTTTGGACAACGACTTTCTACACCCACCACTTTTGCAACGAAAGGTTCTTTTTTATTCTCACTTATCCCCTTTGGGGAATACTGTCGGATGAGGCCGTTGGTGTTTTCGGTGAGGCCCCTTTGCCAACGGGCTGTATGGGTCGCTAAGTATGAAGCGCTATCCAAGATTGCATCGATGGTAGCGTGTGCAGAAAAACGCCTTCCCGTTGTCAAAAAATCAGGGTGTGGAGCTTTGATCGATGAGCAAGAAGCCACGCCTTAATTACCATCGCAACGGCATCGGCTTTCTTGTTGGTCGCTTTGGTGATGGTGGTGTTGCGCCTTAGTCCTGGCCCGCACTTCAAACCAACCGGGGCATTTCCGGTTTGGATCCAAGAAGTTATTTAGGGCACGAATGCACTTTTAAATATGGCGACTATAAGATTGTAGTCTGTCTCCAATAGGAGACACATGGCATTTCATGAGCACTCCAGAAACTTCAATGAACCTTACCGCTCGTTGGTTTCAAGCGGTGGAGGCAACGGGGGACTTTATGGGGATCCGATACGGTCGGAAACCGGCTTCATCTGAGGAAGTTGAATGGGCCTTCGTCTCTCACTGCGACTGCGACGGTATCGGAGGCTTTGCCCGACTCTTACGAAACAGCGGTGCCAAGCTTCATGTCCTACCAGAGACGAAGCATCCGAATCGTGAAATCATCAAGCCTCTCTGGAAGCTCTGGCGTAAAAGCCGATCTGTCGGCAAGGTTGCCACGCGTCAAGATTGGGATCTCTCAAAGCGGCAGGAAACTGGCTCTTCTCAGGTTGTTGCTTGGCATCTATTTACCGAGGAAGAAACGGAGAAAATTCGACAAAATTGTCGGCGCATGAATGTCACTGTGAATAGCTTTCTTCTTAAGTATCTCGATCAAGCTGTTCGACCCGATCTTAAGAAGTCCACCGCTGCCATTCCTTGGATGATTCCCGTGAACCTTCGAGGTGACATCAAACATGACGACGATACCGAAAATCATGTGAGTTGTGTCGAGCCTCTGGTCGCTGCTGAAGACTCACCAGAAGACATTCAGCGTCAGATTCGCCATTGTCTGGCGAGCGGCGAGCACCGTGCGAACTATCTCATCCTCGGAATGGGAAGATTCCTAAGCCCGCGAGCAAAGATAAATTTGATAAGTAAAAATCGTGATAAGCCCGAAGGAAATATTGGAGCTTTTTCCAACCTTGGAGTTTGGGATCGTGAAAAAGTCATTGATACCTCGGACTCTTGGTTTTTCTGCCCACCCGTATGCAAAGGGCAACTGCTAGGGGCCGGGTGTGTCACCTTTCAAAACCGCCTTAGCCTCACGATTCAAGCGAATCTAAATTTTCCGGACCAACCGGATTTTGCGAAAACATGGATGGCTCGTTGGATTGGTGCCCTTTAAGATGTTTCGTCAGTTCTCAGAATCCTCTCGGGTTCGGGTGTTTTGAACAATCAGCATGGAATCGATTCTTTGACCATTCCTCAGCAGAGAAAGAAGTTTTCAAGGCTTGGATTCAAACCGGAAATACCCCGGTTGGTTTGATGCCGAAGGGAAGAAGAAGGTAACGCAACGCCAGATCGATCTTGCTCGACGCTGGCCCAAATTGGGGATTCTCAGTGAGGTGAAACAGGAGGTAATCATGGTGAGGCTTCTCCCACATCGCACGAACCTTCACACCCTGACTTATGACAACGGCAGCACACGCCACCATCGATGCGATTCTGGACAGTGCTTCATACTTCATCCATCAGTTCTTTAAGAACTGGTTGGTCCGCTTCCTTGTTGAATCGGCGAATGAAATCAAATCTCAACTCATCCCGAATCCGGATCTATTGCTTTTTAAACAAAGTCGATAAACAGGATGGTTTCCGAGTCATATCCAAAAAAACCTTCAGAAGGCGACAACGCGGAAAAACAGCTTGCCCCTCCCCGTCTCTTGCATGAACGTTAGCATTGTCCCATTCCCTGCAATGGCTACTTCTCCCACATTATCCCAACTTTCTGCAGTCAGCGATGTCGAGCTTTGGAGTTGGTAATGAAAGCCTACCTCACTATAAAAAGAGAGTGAGAGTGAATTTCCTAAAACACTACTGAAGGTCGGCACCGCGGAGACATTCGGAGGGCCCGGAGCAAACCGAAAAGCGCTGAGTGAAAATCCACCATCATTTTCATTTCCTCCTTCATCCTTATTTGCGAGAAACGTGAAAATGTAACCGGGCGAACGTGCTCCTACTTCTAGCGTAAGATACAAGTCTCTGTCGCTTATATCACCAGTGAAAGTCTTAACTATTATCCCATTCTCAGTTCCCTCTACACTACCATCTGCGTTGATAGTAACGGACCACAATTCCCTCTCTCTCAAGTAAACCAAATGATTGCGCCGCACCGCTACCACAATTGGCGCTCTACTTTGTTCCCACGCGGAACACCAAATCGGTTCGGTTGGTGAAGTTCCGTCATCGTTGGCTCTCACCCAAAAAAGTCTACTTTCAGCCCGGTCTCCGGCGCCATTGTTACGAAACACCACAAATGCAACACTTCCATCACTCCCTGCACTAAGACCGTCGATAAAGTCGGTCGTCAGCCCATTTTTGTTATCCTCGGTTTCCTTGTAGGAATATTTCCACGAGTGTTGGAGAGACTGTGACTTTACTGGTGATCCGATGGCAAATAACGCGATCAGGCAAAAACTGACAAATGACGTCTTCATGGTATGAGTGAATGCTGGAGGAAAACAGACTAGAACGAGTAGCCTACATGAAAATAGAACTCCCCGTCGCCTGACTCGACAAACTGTGTCGGAGAGTTGAGTTCGCGGAGTGCCACACCATACCCCAACGACGCACGAAAATCTTCGTCTAGAGTGGCCTCAAGGCCAACTCCCAAAGACCAGAGGCTTTCGTTCTGTTCGTAAGAAAGGGCGTCTTCGTTCTTAACCGAGGCCATGTCGCTAAAGAATACCGTTGAAAGATCGAGTGGGACACTACCCAAATCTATAGTATCCAGATGATATTTGTAATCGAGCTTGAGCATAACAGAGCTATCACCGGAAGCTGATCCAAGCGGGTATCCGCGCACCGTCGAAAAACCACCGGCCACATTGAGGAACGAGGGAGGAAGGCGGTCTCCCAAACTGGTGTTCGCATTTAGGAAAGTAGAGAATTCATGATCCCGTCCTTCCTTACCAGTCAGAATCTCGTCGAGGTAGAGGCGGTAAGCAGCATAGATTGCGCCGGTAACGAACGAGTCTTCGGCGAACAATCGCCCCTGCTGGTCGAGCTCAGCGCCGGAGTCGGTATTTGCGACACTGGAAAGATTCATTTCAACACGCCCGCCCATAATCAAAGAGCTACTGGTAGTCGTCCGCGAGTAACGCAAGCCAACAGAGGGTAGGAGAAAAGCAGTGTTAGCCTCTGGCACTCCGATACTGGTCTGATCCTGGGTCACGTCGAGATAACGCAATCCCACGATACTTTCAAAATACTGGCCATTGTCATTCCAAAGGGTTTTTTCCCAATTCGCCCCAAGACTGTAGCTGTTTCCCTCAAAATCAATTCCGGCAGCACCCGAGAGACCAACATCTTCAGCAACGAAATTACTGTAGGAAAGAGTGAATCCCAAGCGACTACTATTGATCTTGTCCAATGGAATCATATAGTCAGCTCCAATATAATTGCTATTCCCCTCAAAAGTTGTCAACGCCTTGATGTGAAATTTGTCGTCAGGAATGACCGTATTCCAACGAGTATAGTCAAGTGAGACACGTTCACGACCGAGGCGCTCCGCACCATAGTTGTCGATGCTGAGTGAAGTGATTTGCTCTGGGAGTTGTTTGACCCGATACTCCAGCACTAAATTGCCATTCTCAGGCACCAAAACTGGTCGCACCTGCTGGCGGCTAAACCGGTTCATCAAACCAACAGTTCCATCAAGGGCCTTGGCTGAAATCGTCTCTCCGATCCCTACTGGAGCGGCAGAAAGAATCCTCGCACGCTTTTCCTGCGACACAATCTGGTCTTTCTCCGTCCCTACAATACGGGTCTTTGTAACCTTACCTTCGTCGATCTTAATCTCAAGCGGTTCACCACGTAATGAGGCCTGATACCCTGGACCGGTTACCACCGCCCGGGTGGCCAAAATACCTCTGTCCTGATACAATTCGCTAACTGCACGTAAAACAGCGGAGATTGCAGCGAAAGAAAGATTCCGGGCATTAATGTTGCGCAATTGGTAGCTCCGTCCGGTTGGATCAGGGGTCAATCCCTCCTCACCTTCCTTCAAATGGACACTCACACCCATGAGATCATCGGTTTGTATGGACGAGTTACCTGAGAACTTAAGTGGTCCGGCGGAGGTTGCGCTGACGAGTAGCACGCTAGCGACGGCACCGATTATTAATTTTACGTAAGAGATCATGGGCGGAAAATGGAATGCGATTGGACAGATAAGGCGGACAAAAGTTTATTTAATCTCCTTAATGAGTTTTTTGGCTAGTTCGAGTGTCTGCAGGTGAAGCGGAATTTCGTCAAGAGAAGCAAGCACAGCCTCCTTCCTTGCTGGCGAGAGTTGCGACCATGAATCCAAAGTGAAGAGGCGTAAGCCCACGCTCTTTGAAATGGCATAAATCCAGGAGAATGGGTCAACCGGATTATAACCCAGGTTATCTCGAATCCTCTGTTCCATTGAGATATCGTGAACGCCTGCGGGCAGTCCGGGATAGGGCTTAATCTGAAAGTCTCCTAGAGTGACTGTGATGTCATAGTTACCAAGAGCGAAGCCATTTGTTCCCAATGCCGATGCTGGATCTGCGTCCAGTTCGGCAAGATAAAGTCCCCTTGGTGATCCCGGATTCTCGGCAACTCCGGTAACACTCACAATACCAAGAGTCTCAATGGTCTCGCCATTAGGCATGGCATTATCACCATCAAGATCAACTATCGAAAACGCCGACGGATCGATTTGGTAGCCCTCTCCCGCGAAACGATTATCTCCGGTAATGATCAGCTCGATAGCCCGCTGGGCGATATCGTAGTCACCCGCCGTATACGAGATGTCGTAGTTTGAAACCAGAAAGCCGTTTGAACCGGCCTGACCAGCAATATTCAACTCATCGATGTAATTACCGATTGTCGCAGTAGTGTCACTGGGAATCGGTGTTGGATTGAAGCTCACCGAATCAACTGTCTCGCCATTTGGCAGATCGCTTCCACCATCTCCAAAGGTATCACTTACGGTGAAGACCGTTGAATCAGGAGTCGCGGTATTGCCATAGATCTTACCTTGGTCTCCGGCAGTAATGAGAATGTTGCGTTTGGCGATAGTGTAGTCACCAGCATTACGAGTAATCGCATAATTACTTTCTTTAAAATTGGTCGAAGAAGTCTGAATAGCGGTTGGGGCCAGATCGCCCACATAATTGCCAGCATTCGTAGCTGAATCACCAGCAACACTGCTGGTAATGAGCATCGAATCAATCGACTCATTGTTTGGAAGGATCCCGTCGTTGTCCAAATCCAGAACCGAGAAGGCCGTGGTGCTTGGAGCGATCGTCTCTCCATAGGTCTTCGACTGTGGAAGAGCCGTCACGGTAATGGCTCGCTTGTTCACGA
>JAPKDJ010000010.1 GCA_026421245.1 Akkermansiaceae bacterium
GATCTGCCTCCCTTTGTCCTGTCCATCGCCGTGACAGTCATAACAATGGGAGCCGAGGAAAGGCTCGATTTCCTTTTTAAAGTCACGCGCACCGATTGGCAGTGCGAGAGCAGCCGTCAAGATAAGCGTTAGCGATTTTATTTTTTCTCGTCCGGCAGGGCGACCTGCTGCGGGTGCATGAGATACGCGATCAGATCGCGCGTTTGTTCAGCGGAAAGAGTATCCAGCAAACCCGGTGGCATCATGGAGTCAGGCAGGAGGATCGTCTCCGCAATTGCCGACTTCTCCAGCGTCACCTCCTCGGTCAGGGTCCGCAAAGTCACGGTGCGATCAGTGGAAGCCGACACCACTCCGCTCAACACCCGCTTGTTCTTCAGCTTCACAAGCGACATTTGATACTCCACCGGGACCACCGAATTGGGGTCCACGATATTTTCCAAAAGGTATCCCAAATCCGCCCTTCCCGATCCGGTGAGATCCGGTCCCAGCTTCCCTCCCTGACCGTAGAGTCGATGGCAGGTCGCGCAGAGCGTTTGAAAAAGGACCCGGCCTTGCGCCATATCGCCCTTGGCTCGCACTTCGGACGCGAGCGATTTTTCTAATGTCACGATCCTTGCCTTCACCACTTTATCAGACTGCCGAACCTCTCCCCAGATTTCGTTCAGCTGCGTTTTCAGAGCCTCATCTTTCATCGCGAGAATCTGACGTGCATGAAACGGCGTCACCGCATTCTGGGGAATGTCGCCCTTCTTCATTGCACCCAAAAGAAACCCCGCCCACCTCGGCCTCGTCACAAGAGCATCGATAACAGCCGCCTTGTCCTCGACGTGATAAAGCTTGCGGTGGTTCTTCGTCAGGCTCTCGCCAATTAAGGGATCATCAAATCCCACCAGCCCCTTGACCGCAGTCTCACAAAGACCGTTGGTCCAAAAAAGCTTCTCACAAAGACCACGCAGGCCCTCAACCTTCGCATCGATGAGTGCCTCCAGGGCACGCTTCCGGACCGGGATCTTTTCCTTATTATTCAAAGCGGTCGCCTTGAGAGAATCCCTCGCCCGCCCATCCCCAAAAAGCGCACTGAGCTCACGAGTCAACTTGGGATGACGCTTCGTCAACTCCACCGAATCCGCGCCCCACTCCGCAGGTATCGGAGCCTTCTTCCAACCCTTAAAGCCCTCCATCAACCCCTTCAGAAGAAATCCAGACTTCGTCTCATCTTGAGCAGCAAGACGAACAACCTCCCTCACCAACTTCGCATCTCCCACAGCCGACCGCGCGATATACCGCAGCAAATCCGGCCAGCTCGTCGCCTCCGCCACTTTCAGCTTCTCCTCCCCCAAAGTCATAATCCCAAACCAAACCAACTTCGACAAATTATGATCCTCGGCATCCTCCGCACGCCCCGCCAAAGCCGAAGCCAAAACCACCCGATCCTCCACCGGCATCCTCTGCAAAGTCGAAGCAAGCGCAAGTCTCACCAACCCAGATCCATCCTCCTTCGCCATCTCCACAAAACGATCCCGCAACTCAGGAACCGATGGAGCCTTCCGATGAGCCATCGGCCCATAAACCGAATCAATCGGCCACGTATCCGTCAGCAAACGGATCGCCCACACACAGATGTGCTCGTCATGATCGGCAAGCAACCTGATCAAATCCTTTCGCTTCAATTGATCGGCCGCATTCATGATCCAAAGCTCTCGCAATCGGAAAAGGGTAGGATCCCCATCGATAGCTCCCAGCGAAACTGAATCCAAATTCTCTCTCCCTGCGATCCACTTACGAGCTTGCCGCCATCCCCACGGACCTCCGTCATAGACATAATTTCGAAGCTCTAAGTCTTCATCCAGCGGGAGAACCAGCTTACTGATTGAACCCCATGAAAACCGATAAATCCGCCCGCTCGTCCGATGCACTCCGGTATGATCATGACACTCCCCCGTATCACTCCAATCTAACCCATAAAGCGCCCCATCCGGCCCCTCCCGAATATCCAATCCCCGGAACCAATCGTCACCCGCCAAAAACTGATCCGGCTCATGCCGCGCCACATACCCACTCCCCTCACGCTCCAACTTCTCCACATTCAATCTCCGCCCATGCTGATTCCAAGTCAGCAACTTCCCCTGCCATTCCTTCGGCAAATGATCCCCCTGATAAATGCACATCCCAATATGCGAATGCCCGCCGCCAAAATCATTTGCCGCCCCATTTCGCGACTTATTCCAGCTCTCACCCCGATCATAATGCCAATGATCCGCGTGCATCTGAATCGCCTCGTAAACCTTATCATTCACCGACCTCCCAAAGGGCCGATCAAAATGCCCGCCCGGAATCATGTGCCACAAATGCCCGTTCACCGTATTGATAAAAAAACCCTCCCCATGCTCATCCCAATCGTGCCCCCACGGATTTGTCGTCCCATGCACAATCACCTCAAAAAACTTCCGCTTCGGATGGTATCGCCAAATCCCACCTCGCAAAGGCACCCTCTCCACATCCGGAGTCCCCGGCGCCCCCACGCTTCCCGGACATGATCCACCGCACCGCCCGTAAAGCCAACCATCCGGCCCCCAACGCAAACCGTTGGCAAAGTTGTGGTAGTTACTCTTCGCCACCGTAAAACCATCCAACACCACCTCCGGTTCACCATCCGGCACATCATCACCATTAGCATCGGGAATGAATAACAACTGAGGCGGACACATTGCCCACACCCCACCTGGCTGCACTTCCACACTGGTGAGCATCTGCAAGGTGTCCGAAAACACCGTCCGTTTCTCCGCCTTCCCGTTACGATCCGCATCTTCAAAAATCACGACCCGATCCCGCAGGCTAAGATCAAACCGCTTCTCCTTCTCGGCATAGGTATAGTTCTCAGCCACCCACATTCGCCCTTTATGATCCCATGCCATCGCAATGGGATTCCGCACCTCCGGTTCCGCCGCAAAAACAGTCACCTCAAAACCCTCGGGCACCTTAAAAGCCTTTGCCGCCTCCTCAGGAGACATCGGCTCCCCCTTTTGGTTTTTCTCGCTGTTATAAACCTCAGGAAAATCATCAGCAAAGGCGGCTCCAAGGGGCATCAGGATCGCAAAAAGCATTTTCATCAGTCCCGCTAGCAAAACAAATCCTGCCCAAACTGGCACTTCAAAAGACAAGCGATTCCAAAAGAGGATAAAAGACCCCACTCGCTCATTTACGACCTCCAGAAAACAAGTAAACTTCTTACCTCTTTATGAAGCTTAACGCGAATACCGACTTCCTCTACCGCGCGCTCATTTATGTTGCGCTGCATCCGGGGTGCTTGGTGACCTCGCGTGAAATCGCGGAAGCCTACGGGCTTTCGCACAACCACCTCGCCAAAGTCTGCCAGGAACTCATTCGCCATGGTTTCCTCAAGGCTCAACGCGGTCGTGGTGGCGGAGTGCAACTTGCCCGCGATCCCGCTTCCATCAACCTCGGCGAACTCCTCTCTCTCGGTCAACTAAAACCCAAGGGTGTCGACTGCAAAACTGGCGTCGGAGGAGTCTCCCGCATCTCCCCCGCCTGTCGGCTCAAAGGAATCTTCGCCCAAGCCCAACAAGCCTTCCTCGACGTGATGAATTCACACACCCTCGCGGAAGTGGTCGCCCAGCCCAAGCTTCTCTCGCTCTTCGACCCGGTAGATTCAAAGTGACCTCCCTTCCCATTCTTTTTCAAGACGAGTGGCTCGTCGCGATCGACAAACCGGCCGGCTACCTCATCCATCCCGCCGAGGATCCAAGACCAGACGACCTCGTCGCGATGAAGATCCTGCGTGATCAACTTGAAAAGACCATCCATGTCATCCATCGTCTTGATCAACCCACCTCAGGGGTCGTCCTCTTTGCTCTCGGCAAGTATCCTGCTAAAAAACTCCGTCAGGCGTTCGAAAAACGTCGCGTTGAGAAGTCCTACCTCGCCGTAGTTCACGGACATCCCATTTGTCCTTCCTGGGAGTGCGCAATCCCTCTTCGTAAAACCAAGGATGCGCCTGAAAAATCCGCCAAAACCACTTTTCAAGTTCTTGACCGCCTTCCCGGTGAGCTCTCTGTCATCGAGGCCAGACCGCACACCGGCCGCTTCCACCAGATCCGCCGCCACCTTGTCCATGGAGGTCACCCCATTGTGGGGGACTTTCGATACCTGGAAGAGGATCACTGTCACGCGGTGGGAGAAAAAATGGGCATTGGCACCCGGATGTTACTGCAAGCCAAGTCACTCAATCTGATTCATCCGATCACCAGAGCCCCTCTGAGCATTGAGGCCGTAACAGACCCCCTGATTGTGAAGGTTGCGAAAAAAGAATAACGCGCTCCCCTGACGGGGAACGGGTTAACACACAATAGGAACTAGCGTTCGAAAGTTTAGCCAGCAGGAAGAATGACTGCGTCAATGGCGTGAATCACGTCATTGCTTCCAGCGATGGTAGCTTCTCCTTGTTCTCATCGCGACGGTTCCCTCCGGAAGCTTTTTGAAGGCATCAGTGAATAAGAAAACCGTCCGCTCTTTTCTCGCCCGGACTGCCCGGACTGCCGAGCTTGAACGATCGTCAATCACAGGCTGACTTGCTTTTTGTTGCGATTGAAGATTTACCTACCCGCTTCTTCTGTATTGAGATGGACATCGAATGATGGACCTTAATTATCTAAACCACCTCATCTTGGCTGAATCGAGCACAGGTCGACTTATCGGCACGCTCATTGCCGCGATTGCACTCATTCTAATTCTAATTCTCAAACTAAGAGTCCAGGCCTTCATCGCGCTCCTCATCGCCAGCATCTTCGTCGGACTCGCATCCGGGACGATGTACATGACAGATATCGGGAGCACGATCCAGAATAGCATGGGCTCCAACCTCGGCTTCATCGCCACCATTATCGGTGTCGGCGCGATCTTTGGATCGATGATCGAGCACTGCGGCGGAGCCCAAAGTCTCGCCAATGGCATGCTTCGAATCACCGGCGAAAAAAAAGCCACTTGGGCCATGCTCTTCACCGGTTTCCTCATCTCCATTCCGGTCTTCCTTGATGTCGCCCTCGTGATCCTAGCTCCTATCATCTACGCGCTTTCTCGACGCAGCGGAAAGTCTCTCACGGTCTACGGAATGCCTCTTCTCGCCGGCATGATGGTAACCCATTCCTTCGTGCCCCCCACCCCCGGACCGACCTGGGTTGCTTACACCCTCGGTATTCCGATTGGCACCGTCATTCTTTACAGCGTGCTTGTGGGCTTGCCGACGGCAGTCCTTTCGGGGATTTTCTTTGGAGGTCGCATTGCCAAAACAGTCCATATCGATCCCCCGGAACTTGTTGATGCCGAGGAGGAAAATCCCCCCTCCTTTGGCATGATTGCCTCCATTCTCTTCCTCCCCATTGTCCTCATTGTCGCTGGATCTTTTGTCGAGCAATCAGTCGGCAGCTCGCTCCCCAGCGGCCTGAGCAAAGGCGCCCGGGCTGATGCTCTTCGTGACCTTCTGGGAGCTGCCCCGATATGGCAACAAACCATCTCTTTCCTTGGGCACCCTATCATCGCTCTTCTCCTCACGACCTGCCTAAGCCTTTGGCTCCTCGGCACCAAGCGTGGAGCATCCCGCGAAATTCTCATGGACGTCGCCACCAAATCGCTTGGCCCGGCTGGCATTATTATTCTCATCACAGGCGCAGGTGGTGTTTTTAAAGGAATGTTGGGAGCCTCAGGCGTAGGTCAGGCTCTCGCGGACTCCCTGGATGGTCTCGGAATTCCCATCCTCTTCCTTGCCTTCTTCTTCTCCGCCATCTCTCGAATCGCCCAAGGCTCGGCCACTATGGCCATGGTCATGGCCGCCTCCCTGATGGCTCCTATTCTCTCTGAGCTTGATCTTTCTGACGCCAAACTCTCTCTCGTCGTCGTCGGCATCGCTTGCGGTGCCGCCGGATTCTCACACGTCAACGACAGCGGTTTCTGGATGGTGAGCCGCTACCTCCGCATGACTGAAAAAGAAACTTTCAAGACCTGGAGCGTCGTTTCAACAGCGGTGGCCTTCATCGGAATCGCCCTGGCATCGATCGTGTGGATGATTGTCTCGTGAAGACCATCGTCTTGATGGGAGTGAGTGGCTCCGGTAAAACCACCATTGGTCAACTCCTCGCAACCCAAACCGGAGGAACCTTCCTTGACGGAGACGACTTCCACCCGCCCGAAAACGTCACCAAAATGTCCTCAGAGACACCCTTGACCGACAAAGACCGAAGAGGCTGGCTGGAAACACTCGCAAAGATCATTCGAGAAGCAGATTCCCTCACCATCATCGCCTGTTCCGCGCTCAAGACAAGCTACCGTCAGATCCTCGCCGGAGCCGAATTTATCTTCCTGTCCGGTTCAACTGACCTCCTCGCCGCACGGATCGGCCAACGCACGGACCACTACATGCCCCCCGGTCTTCTGCAATCCCAATTGGAAACTCTCGAAATCCCCGAGGGCACTTTGACGCTCGACATCAAAAAGACTCCCAGCGAACTCGTCTCCGAAATTCGGGCACACTTCAACATTTAACCGGAAGCCTGAAAAAAGACAGTCTTGCTAAGAAAACAGCATCTGGATAGCGTATCTTCTAGACTGGAGGTCGTTCCGATCTCCCAACTGCCCCTCTTGACCGCCACCATTACTCACGCTCAAAGGCGAATCACCTTGGTGATCGGGAATTCAAATCACGTCACTCAAAACGATCTCAAAAACCGGTCAATCATGCCCGCCTCATGAAGGCCACCTTCGAAAATCTCGGCTTCAAGATTCACGGTCATGCAGACGCCACCAGCGACCAAATACTCGCCGCAGTGCGAAATCATCACGCACCTTTCCAAGCGGGAAGTTGTCCAACGGGAAGAAGGGAGGGGCCATCTCGTCGCCAATTGATAAATTGGCCCAAGTTTCTCCTTTCCAATCTACGAAGAAAAAAGAGAAAATTCACTTCTCCTTACTTCGCATCCCTGCAACCGCCTCCATTTTGAAATCTCTCCTCTCGTTTTTCACTTCTTCCATCGTCCTTTTTACCGCCTCCTCTGCGGCGGAACCCACTTCAGGAGAAAAGCTCTTTGCCCTGAAAGTAAAGCCTCTTTTCACCTCCCGCTGCCTCTCCTGCCATGGCGAAGAAGGGAAAAAAATCAAAGGCGGCTTCGACATGCGCACTCTCGAAGCCGTCCTCAAGGGCGGTGACGAATTTGAAGAGCAAGTTCTCTTCCCCGGCGATCCTTCAAAAAGCCACCTCTATCTCGTCACAACCCGCACCGTTGAGGACTACGAAATGCCGCCCAAAGAAGCGGACAAGCTTTCCAGGGAAGAATCCTGGGTCATCCGCGACTGGATCAAAGCGGGCGCTCCCTGGCCCGATGACCAACGCGTCGAAGAGATTCAAAAAAACTACGCCGAAGGCGATCGCGTCGCCACCTCCAAAGCTCTTAACGAAGACTGGCAAAACCGCCGTTACGAGTTCGAAAAACTCTGGGCCTATCGCTCTCTCAAAAAATCATCCATCCCCGAAGGCACCCACCCCATCGACCATTTCATCAACCGCAGCCTCTCTGGAAAAAATCTCCCACCCGCTCCCGCCGCACACCCACGCGAACTCGCCCGGCGCCTCTCCTTCGGACTCACCGGTCTCCCTCCTTCACCCAAAGATCTAGCGCAATTCGAGATCGATTTCAAAAAATCAGCCTCCGAGGCCGTCACCCAATTCAGTCAACGCCTCATGGCCAGCCCGCACTACGGCGAACACTTCGCCCGCCATTGGCTCGATGTCTCCCGCTACGCCGACTCCGCCGGCTTCGCCAATGACTACTACCGACCCCACGCCTGGCGATACCGCGACTACGTCGTGCGCAGTTTCAACCAGGACAAGCCCTACCCCGACTTCGTCCGCGAGCAACTCGCCGGCGACGAGATGGACGAGCCCACTTCCGCGTCCCTCATCGCCACCGGCTTCCTCCGCATGGGACCATGGGAACAAACCACGATGTCCGTCTTTAAGGAAACCCGGCAGTTCTGGCTCGATGACGTCACCGACTCCGTCGGCCAAACCTTCCTCGCCCACGCCATGCAGTGCGCCAAGTGCCACGACCACAAATTCGATCCCATCCCCACCCGCGACTACTACCGCATGATGGCCGTCTTCTCGACCACCCAGTTCGCCGAGCACGACGTCACCTTCCTCCCTTCCGAAAATCGAACCCACTTCAAATCCTCCCAAAAACTCCTCTCCGCAAAGATCAACAGCTACAAAAAGCAACAGACACAAATCAGGCAGAAGATAAAATCCAAGCGCAAAACGGAAACCGGGAAAGCCAAAGTCGGTGACAACGGACTCGATCCCGGCGACGAAGCCTCGAAAGCACGCCTCTCGAAAAATATGGAACGCCACGCCATCGAGGGCGACCGCACCAAGCCGTTCGCCCACGGCGTCTATACCGGAAAAACCATCCACCGCAACAATCTCAAAGGTCGCATTCAACCTGCGGCCAACCCCTGGCATGGTCCCGAACAGATTGAAAAAGACGCCATCCTCACGGGCGGCAATGTTTACGCAATTGGCGATCCCGTCACCCCCGGAGCCCTTAGCGCCGCTGAATCTCTCGGCGGAATGAAACCCGTTAAATTTCCCGGAAACAAAGGGAAACGACGTCTCGCTCTCGCCAATTGGATTGTCGACGAAAAGAACCCGCTGACCGCCCGCGTCATCGTCAATCGCGTCTGGTCCTGGCACTTCGGCCAAGGCCTCGCTGGCAACCCTAACAACTTTGGCGGCACCGGAGCGATTCCCACCCACCCCGAACTCTTAGACTTCCTCGCTCACTGGTTTATCAAAAACGCTTGGTCCATCAAAAAGCTCAACCAACTCATCACCTCTTCCGAAACCTACCAACGTAGCTCCCGCCACCCAGATCCCACTCTCTTCAAAAAGACCGACCCAGGCCAAAAACTCTACGCCATATTCATACCCCGACGCCTCACCGCCGAGGAACTCCGCGACGCCATGCTCGTTGCCAGTGGCGAGCTTAACCCCGAAATCGGAGGTCTCCCGGCCCGGCCCGACATCAATCTCGAGGTCGCCCGCCAACCTCTCCAGATCATGGGCGGCACCGCCTCCGTCTACGAACCCGACCCACTCCCAAAACAACGTAATCGACGCAGCCTTTACGCCGAAAAACTTCGCGGCCTTCGCGATCCCTTTTTCGAAACCTTCAACCAACCCGGCTCCACCAATTCCTGCGAAAGTCGCGAAATTTCCACCGTTGCCCCTCAAGCCCTCACCCTCATCAATGCTCAGGAAATGCAAGACCGGTCCCTCGCCTTTGCCCACCGTCTCATCCAAGAATCCAATAGCGATCCACAAACCATCACCCGCGCCTTCAACCTCGCCCTTGGCCGACCTCCTTCACCCGACGAGCTCAGCACCTGCCTCACCGCCTGGAAAAACGCCGCCGAAGAAGAATCAAAACTCCAACCAAAGCCCTCCACCTTCCCCTCCCTCATCAAACGAACCATCCGCGCCGAAAAAACCGGACAACTCTACACCTTCGAAGAGCACCTCCCCGTCTTCAAAACCTACCAACCCGACCTTCAACGGAGCGACACCGACGCCCGTACCCGCGCCCTCTCCCACCTCTGCCTCGTCATCTTCAACCTCAACGAGTTTTCATACTTGGACTAAAACCATGGCTCATCATTTTAATGCAGAACCCACCCGACGCGAAGCCCTCTACGGGCTCGGTGCGGGGCTTGGTTCGGTCGCCTTCTCTTCCCTCCTACAAGCCGCCGGAGCCAAAACCATTCATCATCCTGCTAAAGCAAAGCGCTGTATTTTCCTCATGATGGAAGGCGGCCCGTCCCACATCGACACCTTCGACCCCAAACCTGAACTCACAAAGCGACATCTTCAAAAGTTCTCTCGCAAAGGCGAGATGGAGAGCGCGATGTCATCTGGCGAGCGTTACTTCGTCAAAAGTCCCTTCGAATTTGAAAAAGCCGGCCAAAGTGGAGCCGACATTTCCTCAGAATGGGTTCATCTCAAAAAGCAGGTCGATGACATTTGCTTCTATCGCGGTGCCCAAGTCGACTCCGTCAACCACCCCACCGCCTGCTACCAACTCAACACCGGTAACCGCTTCGGAGGCGATCCCGGCGTAGGAGCTTGGGTCACTTACGGACTCGGCACTGAAAACGAAAACCTCCCGGGCTTCGTCGTCCTTCCCCGGACCGCTTACCCGCAGGGCGGAGCCGGCAATTGGGCAAACGGCTTCCTCCCCGCCGACTTCCAAGGCACCCCGCTCCGCCCGGAAGGCAGCCCCATCCTTGACCTAAATCCTCCCGCCGGAATCTCCCGTCAAAGACAGCGCCAAAACCTCGACCTCCTCGCCAAGCTCAACCAAGGGCATCTCACCTCCCACCCCGACCGAAACGAGCTCAGCGCCCGCATGGCCTCTTACGAACTTTCCTATCGCATGCAGATGGAGGTTCCCGAAATTCTCGACCTCAAGGGCGAAAAAGAATCCACCCTCGAAGCCTATGGCGTAGGCAAAAAAGACACAGATGCCTTCGGACGCAAATGCCTCCTCGCTCGACGTCTCGTTGAGAAGGGCGTCCGCTTCGTGCAAGCCTACGCCGGTAACTGGGACAGCCACGACTACATCCAGCGCGCGCACGGCTCCCTCATTCGCTCCGTCGACAAGCCCATCGCAGCCCTTCTTCAGGACCTCAAGTCACGCGGTATGCTCGACGACACCCTCGTCGTTTGGTGTGGAGAATTTGGGCGCACACCCGACAACGGAATGCGCGGCGGAGTTAGCTACGGCCGCGACCACAATGCCAAAGCCATGTCAATGTGGTTCGCTGGAGGCGGAACCAAAACCGGCCACACCATCGGAGCCACCGACGACATCGGCGCCGAAGCCGTCGACTGCGTCCACCACATCCGTGACGTCCACTGCACCATCCTCCACCTCCTCGGCCTTGATGACAACAAGCTCACCTACTACCACGCCGGCCGCCACAAACAGCTCTCCCAATTCGGAGGAGAAGTGATCAAGCAACTGATCGGCTAACTCCCAACCCCAACGGGGCGAGCGAGCCCAGGCTCCCTTCGCAAATCAAACTCACCCGCAGGCAACCACCTCACTCCGGTTTCCACCAGGCATCCAGCGCCTTGGTCAACTCGGCCACCTTCTCCAGCTTCGCTTCCGCGAGGTTCGTCTTCTCAAAAGGATCCTCTTTCACGTTGTAGAGTTCCGTCTTCCCTTCGGGATTATCCGGGTGCGCAGCTGACTTCCCCCCATAGGGTAATCCATAGTTCTCCTGATCATGAACTAGGAGCTTCCAGTCACCCTTCACCAGAAAGCGGGTCTCCATGTTCACGGTGCGATCATTCACATCAAATATGTCGTGATTCCCATCGAAACCAAAAACGATATCCCGTTTGATCAGAGCTTCGGTATCCCGGAGGTCAATTCCAGTCATCGGCGCAGGCACATCCACTCCCACTGCTTTCAGAATCGTGGGCGCGATATCGATGGAAGAAACCAAGGTGTCCTTGTCCATCTTCGGCACAACCTTACCCGGCCACTTGATCATGAGGGGCGTACGAATTCCCATTTCATAAGGAGCCTGCTTTGAAAGCGGAGCATAACGACCCGAGTCGGCCGATTGGATCCAACCATTATCCGTCACGTAAATAATGATAGTATTCTCAGCCACTCCTCGCGTCTCCAGTTCCTGAAAAAGCTCACCACAGGTCTGATCGAACCACTCCACCATCGCGTAGTATCGGGCCACAAACTTGTTTGGCTCCTTGGCGAGATACTTGTCATAAAGTTCCTGCGGAGGATTGTGCGGAGTATGGGGAAGGAATGGCGCATGCCAAATGAAGAAGGGCTTCTTGTCCTTCGATGCTTCATCAAGAAACTTCTGGATCGGCTTGATACCAGTCCTCGAAATCTTGAGCCCCACGTCCCCGTGCCGTCCGCCTTTCGCCGGATCGGCATGAGTCATGGCGTGAGTAAATCCGTGTCGCTGGGGTTTCCCTTCCCACCATTTCCCAGTCTGCAAGGTCAGGTATCCCGCCTTGGTCAAAAGGCGGGCAAGGCCGTCGTTCTTCTCAAAGCCCGCGTAGATTTGCTCATGCTTTTGAGCTCCTTCGCTATCGGTCCGCCTCCAGTATTTCTTATTGGCCTCCCCTTTTACTCTCAAATCATTTCCCGTGATTCCGTGAACCGGAGTGTGTAGCCCGCTGAAAATTGACGCCAATGACGGACGGCACAAAGGCGAGGTCACATACCCACGGGTATAGGTCAGCGATTCCTTGCTAAACTTGTCGAGAACCGGGGTCTCGATGACCTTGTGACCCATAAACGAGTAGTCCGTCCACGACTGATCGTCGGAAAGAATCAGCACAACATTCGGACGATCCTCCGCCATCGCAGGCAGACAGAAAACAGCGAGAAGAGACAAGAACCGTTTCATTCTCAGGAAACCTAACCTCAAGATTCACTTTGAAAAGATGAATGTCCGATCAGCTCGTTTTCCCGCGGAGTTTATGGCGGACAAGATCCGAGGTCAGGTCCCCAAGAAACACGAGACCCGCGCCGAGACCTACCCAGAGCAACATTTCATCGTAGAAAAAGGACACCTTGGCATCGGAAATTAAAAATCCCAGGGACGACACTCCCAACATTCCGAGCACCGTCGCTTCACGGATACACGACTCCCATCGATAAAAGAGAAACAGGACCAGCCTGTTAAACCCAACCGGCAGCAGCGCCCCGACAAAAGCGGAGGACCGCGATCCACCCTGCGCCAAGATCACCGAACTCGCCTGACTTGAGGTATTGTCGATCACCTCCGCCCCCAAACGCAACAAGATCCCGGCATTGTGAATCGCAAGAGCAAAGATCAACGCCCAGACTGTCGGGCCAAATACTCGCAGCAGCAAAAAGGCGAGAATGTATTCCGGCATGGCCCGGGCCAACATCGACCCGCCCCGCAGCAGCAGCGCCAGCAATTCCCGATGGCGCGAATTCCCTTCCCGAACGCCCCTTGGCGATGACGACACCAAGGTGCGGGCCGCAAACCGAACTCCAACCAATGCCACAATGCCCGCTAGGAGAATCGCGGCCGTCCCCAAATGGAACGTCCGCCAAACAGCCTTTGTCCCACCGTCTGACATTTTCTCCTCAAACCATGGTCCAAACTCTCCCCAATCTCCGTCAGCTTCCCGAACTGGAAATGGCACAATTTCATCAGTGAATCGATCAAGGTTCCGCATGCGTTGTTCCCAACTCACTCCTGCCCCCCACTTGTCCTCGACCAACCACCCTGCCGTGACTCCAAAGAGAAGAAGAACGACAGACGCCCTTAAAAACCAGGAGCGTCCCCGGGCTTTCCACAAACTAGCAAGGCTGCAATCTCCTTCCATGACTCTCCGCGCAGCAACGCCATTCATCAACTGAGATCTCACTTTGGCTCCCCACCATTCAAAAAACACCACAAGAACCAGCAAGGCATAGAGGTAGGTCCAGATCTCACGATAATGACCATCTTCATACGCCGTCTTGATCTCGTATCCCAAAGTCGGAATCCCCACAAACCCCAACACCGCCGAGGATCGAATGGCACACTCCAATCGATACAGAGCATAGGTTGCCAGGTCAGGAAGCGCGCTCGTAACCACTCCGGCAAAAAAGGCCGTAAAGCCCCCGCCACCGGAGACCCGGATCACTTCGGCTGCCGAGCTTTCTCCTTCATCAAGAAGCTCGGAAAATACCTTCGCCAAGGTTCCTCCATACGGAAGTGCCATTGCAAAAACCGCCGCCAGCGGAGACGTTCCTATTGCAGAAAGAAATAGCAGTGCCCACATGAGTTCGTGTACCGACCGCACCGCAGTAGCGAGAAGGCGAACCCCGATCCGGAGGACTTGCAAGAATAGGTTGGGCCGGGACCACCAGGCCCTCGATCCCAAAACCCCTCCCACGATTCCGATCACGAGCGCCAGGCTCATCGCCACCAAAGCGTATCGAACCGTGAGCCAAAGCGCTTTCCCAAGCTTCTCAAAAAAGGAAACCTCGCCGCTCTGCATTTCAGGATCTTCAAAATTGACCGCCGGTTGGAAGGCGGCCTTGAAAAAGTCACCTGCCACGGTCCTCCCTCCCTCATTAGGAACTAGCTCTCCGGGGCGGGCCTCCAGCACCCAAAGGCCCATAAAAAAGAGCAAAACGCCCCCGAGAAAAAACCAGCGCCTCCTCATCAATCCAGGCGGTAAAGTTCTTCCACTCCTATGTCATCAGGTCGACCATCCAGAACAATCCGGCCTTCCCGCATCCCGATGACCCGATCGAAAAAACGTCGCGCAAGCCCCACATCGTGCAGGCTCATCACGAGAGTCTTTTTTTCTTCACGCGCGAGATTCGTCAGTAATTCGACCAAACTTTTAGCCCGCTCCGGATCGACCGCACTGACTGGCTCATCCGCCAGAATTATCTGCGGATCTTGATACAAAGCCCGGGCGATCGCGACGCGTTGCCGCTGCCCCCCCGAGAGATGATCCACCCGAGTGAAAATCTTTTCTTTAATCCCCACCCGTTTCAGCAAAGCTGCAATCTCCTCTTTCTCACCTTTCCCCATAACTAGGAGGCTTTTTAGCAACCCCGCCAGCCCTTTCCGTGCCGCTCGTCCGCAAGCCACATTCTGATTCACGCGAAGGTTCGGAACCAGGCCCAGATCCTGGGGCACCCAGGCAATCGACGATCGAACCTGCTTTAAGTTTTTCCCGGAAAGCTCGCCGAGATTTTTTCCATCAAGCAACACCGCGCCGCTCGTCGCTGCCAGACGGCCATTCATCAGACCCAGCAAGCTCGACTTCCCCGCACCACTCGGGCCGATGAGACAAACTTGCTCCCCCGGCTGAATGGATAGATCAATGGCTTCAAGTGCCTTGATCCCGCCGTAGGCGAGCCCTGCTGACTGGAATTCTAACATTAAAAAGAACCGTGGTTTCACCAAAAGAATTCCGCCAATGATTAATGATACGATTGATGCAACCTAGCGCATCAAACCCACTTCTTTGGCAACCTCGTAAATGCCCTCGAACTCTTCATTCTTGGCGGAAATGAGATTATCCCGGTTAAAGGCCTTCAAAACATCTTTGTCCGTGCAGCCCACGAGGACCTTCTGGAGCTTATCAATGAATCCTTCGCCAAACATCTCCTCAAGAGCAGGATGTCCGGTCAGATTGTAATCCGCATAGTAGGGAGTCTCCCAAATGATGGGGGCGTCCTCGGCCTTGATCTCGCCATCCGCGATCATGGAATCATACTTCTTGTAGCTCAGGGCACCCACTTGCACCGAACCACCAGCAACCGCACGCGCAGTCGCATCGTGGCCCCCTGTCGCCTGGAATTGAACCGGATTAGTAAAGAACTCATCTGGTGTCACACTGGTTTCCTGCATGATGAAGTATGTCGGCATGAGGCGCCCGGAGGTGGAGCTTTTCGAACCAAAGGTGAAAGTCATGTCCTTGATCGCGGCCGGAAACTCATCGGACTTGGTAAGTCCGGTGGATTTATGAGCAATAAAGTAACTCTTATACTTCGGGTCGACATCTCCCTGGGCAATCGCGCGGGAACCGGGCACTGCCTTACGAGCCTGAACTCCGGTCAGACCACCAAACCAAACCAGGTGGACTTCGCCATTTTTAAAGCGCTCAACAGCAGCAGAGTAGTCGGCAGAGATCGAAAATTCAGCATCGATCTCGAGCTCCGTCTTGAGATATTCCTGCAAAGCTTTGAACTTCTCATCCTGATCAGAAACCTTTTCATCAGGAATCGCCGTAATCACGAGAGACTTCCCTGCCGAACCTTTGTCGCCTCCGGCATCAGCTTCCTTTTTCTTGTCTCCACAGCTGGAGAGAGTAAATGCCGTAGCGGCAATCGCGACGCTGCCGAGGCAGCCCTTCATCGTCTGAGAGATCGACCGATCTCCCGATTTCAACAATTTCATTGGTAATATAAGTGTCCCGTGGCCGTCTTACTAAGCCCCGACACCAATACCGTTCACTCATGTGGATGGTTGTGCAAGCGAGATTTTTAGATCTCCCACCTCACCATCCCCCTCTAAGTCACAAGATCTTTCCAAACGTTCCCGTGGACATCGGTGAGGCGGACGTTCCGCCCGGAATAGAGATAGGTGAGTTTTTCGTGATCGAGCCCGAGTTGATGGAGAACGGTGGCCCCATAAACGGAGCCTCCCTTGAATCCCCCTCCGGCCAGCCAAATGGAGAACCCGTAAGGATTGTGGTCACGTCCATCGCTTCCCTGCGAGAAAGGAGTGCGGCCAAACTCTCCGCCCCAGATCACGATTCTTAAATGGGCCGTTCCGAGCATCGATTCATTACGACCATCCTTGATGCGGGGACTCTCAAGAAGATCCCCTGCAAGATGCTCGATGACGAGGGTGTCGTAGGAAACGTTCTCGTTCAGCGCGCGGATGAGATAGTCGCGATATCGCCACGCGTTGTTAATGGCAGGATCGCCCTCGCTGCCGTGCGAATCGGCATAGCGGATCCAGTCCATCCAGTGACGCGCCCAACGCTCACCGAAGCGGGACGAAGCAAGAAATTGATCAACGAGGTGGCCCCAGCGATCAGGGCGGGTGTCTGCGAGGTAGCGCTCAAGCTCCTCGACCGAAGGAGGATTGTCCCGGGGATCGGGTGCACCCATTGCGATCCATTTCATAAAATCTGCAATCACCTGGCCGTCGAGTTTCGCTCCATCCTTGGGCATTTCTATGTCTTCTTCCTCATGCCGGAGGACCTTGATCAGGTAGCTCTTTCCTGGATGGTCGAAATCAAAGAGATCGTCAGAATCGCCTCCCTCTTCCATCGCGGCACGATGGCCGAGAGCAAGACCTCCCTTTTTTTTCCGCCGGTGCGATGACACTCGTAGCAATCCTGGGCGAGGACTGGACGAATCCGTTTCTCGAAAAACTCAATCTTCTCGGGGCTTGGTTTTTTAGCCCACGCACACCCCGTGAGAAGCAATAGTAAAGACCATCGAATCACAGCGTAATTCAATGTGAATCGGGCGCATTGATCTTTCATCTAAAGTTTCTTAAATTGGGGAAGAGAAAATTGTTCTCGCAAGTTGGGGCAACGGAAGGTGGTATCATCTTCCGTTTGCTATGAAACTTCCTTCCGCCCTACTCATGATCACGACCCTTCTTTCTTATGCTGAGCCACTCACTCTTCCGCTTTGGCAGGGTGAGGTCCCGGGAGAAAAGGATCAGAAAATCGGGGAAGAAAAGGTCGCTGACAAAAACAACGACGGAATCACCCGCACCTCCAATGTCAGTAAGCCTACCATCACGATCTATCCGGCTCCCTCCGACAAAACGAACGGAGCCGCAGTCATCGTGGCACCCGGAGGGGGCTATGGAATTCTCGCTTCCAAACATGAAGGAACCGATGTTTGTGAATGGCTCAACGACCTGGGAATCACCGCCATTCTTCTCAAATATCGTGTTCCCCGTCGGGCGAACCTCGCAAAGCACCACGCTCCGATGCAGGACGCCCAGCGAGCTGTCAGCATGGTGAGATCCATGGCTAGTGAGTGGGAGATTGACCCGCAGCGAATCGGGTTCATGGGATTCTCAGCTGGAGGTCATCTCACCGCCACCGTCATCACTTCAAATGGTTCAGTCACTTTCCCCAAAGAGGATATCGACAAGCATTCCCCCGTCCCCGATTTCGGACTCCTCATTTACCCGGCGTATTTGAAGAGCAAAGAAGATCCCAACAAACTCGTCTCTGAAGTTTCGGTCGACGAGAAAACGCCTCCGTCGTTCGTCGTCATTGCTCACGGCGATTCACAATTCGTCGAAGGAGCCGCCCTCTACTACCTCGCCATGCAGCGGGCGAAGCGTCAGTGCGAACTCCACATCTATGGCAAAGGCGGGCACGGATACGGAATGAAGGATATTCCCGAGCGAGTCGGAGAATGGACCACCCAGGCAGGCGGCTGGATGAAAGAGATGGGGCTGTTGGAGCCCTCTGGGGAATAAATTGGCCCGTGCCCCTACTCCAAGATCACGCCATTCCTGGCATCATTGCGACAAGCGGGGGACTTCGGTGCAAGCACGCGCGGGATTGGACAATGAAATTTGAGACACAAATTTCGGCCCCTAAGAGAGCCTAAAACTTCCCCGGATCTCCCCGCTATTGCATGACTTTTTTCGGCTTGCGATTGATGTCGAAAATGCCCCAATGCTTCTCGGCACCCTTGGGGTGTTAGGGGCGTCTTCGCCTGAAACGGGTTGAAAGGAGACTCTAGCCCAAAGGGTATGGTCTCCGGTGAAACTCACTCTTCTCCTGACTCTTGCGGCCACTACCTTATTGCAAGGAAAGTCCTATGTCCTCATTCTCGTCGATGATCTCGGTTACATGGACATTGGAGCCTACAATCCAAAATGTTTCTACGAGACACCCAACATTGACCGCCTTGCACAGTCGGGACTGAAATTTACGGACGGATACGCCGCGAATCCGGTCTGCTCCCCCACCCGTTTTGGAATCCAAACAGGACGCTATCCGACACGCAAGGATGCCACAAATTTCTTCAGCGGAAGACGAGGAGGCAAATTTGCCTGCGCTCCACTACACGATCGCTTGGATCACGACGAGACCACGATTGCGGAAGCACTCAAGGAACAAGGTTATGCCACCTTCTTCGCGGGCAAATGGCACCTCGGACCAACCGAAGAATTTTGGCCAAAAAAACATGGTTACGATGTCAATGCAGGCGGATTCAAAGCCGGAGGACCTTACGGAGGAAAGAAGTATTTCTCACCCTATGGTAATCCACGTTTGAGAGATGGCCCGGACGGCGAGCACCTCCCTGACCGTCTTGCGACCGATACCTGCAAATTCATGGAGACAAACAAGGGGAAACCCTTCTTTGCCATGCTCTCCTTCTACTCGGTTCACACTCCGCTCATTGGGCGCCCTGATCTCGTCACGAAATACAAAAAGAAAGCGGCCAAGATTAACGGCCAAGAATTTGGAGACGAGGAACAAATCTTCGGTAAAAAACAACGCAAGGTTCGCATCCTCCAGAAGCACGCCGTTTATGCCGCAATGGTGGAAGCGATGGACCACGCGGTCGGGAAGGTGATGAAGAAAGTCACCGATCTTGGTCTGGACGATGAAGTCGTCATTTGCTTCACCTCGGACAATGGCGGGCTTTCGACTTCGGAAGGCTCCCCCACTTCCAATCTCCCCCTGCGCGGTGGCAAGGGCTGGATTTATGAGGGAGGAATTCGTGAGCCTTTCATTGTCAAGTGGCCTGGGGTGACAAGGGCAGGCTCGAACAGCGCAGTGCCTGTGATGAGCACCGACTTTTTCACGACCTTTGTGAAGGCTGCCGGAGGAGAAATCAAAGAAACTGTCGATGGTGTCGATCTCCTACCCTTCTTGAAAGGAGGCAAGTTGAAGCGAGAGGCCCTTTACTGGCATTACCCGCACTACAGTAACCAGGGCGGTTTCCCCTCCGGCGCGATTCGCATGGGTGACTGGAAACTGGTCGAGCGTTACGAAGACGGGCGCGTGCATCTCTACAATCTTAAGGAAGACATCGGTGAAAAGAATGACGTCCAAAAAGGCAATGAAGAACGCGTGCACGCAATGCGCTCAAAGCTTCATGCTTGGTACAAGGAAACGGACGCCAAGTTCCTTCAAAAGAAGAAAGGCCAGAATGAAGAGCCCTGGCGCCCGTAGCGGGATTCTGTTCAGGCTTTGATGACACGCTCCCGAATCTCGGGAGTGACCGAATCGGCGGTTCCGCTCTTGAGCCCTAATTCTTCGGGGCTCTCCCCCACCCAGCTTGTTTTCCTTTTCTTCACCGAGATCCGTTGGCTCTTCGGATCAAAGGTGAGCGTGGTAAAAAGAGCATCCTGATAAGGGCTGGTGAACTTGAGGGCGGGATATTTGGCATGGATCTCCGGCGGATAGCTTTCGTGGGCAAACTTTGATCCCAGCCAATGGTAGGACGCTGAGTTGATGTGGAGGTATTGAATCCCCGCCACCTCGGACAGATGGTCGATGTGAGTATGGCCATTGATCGCGAGAACAATTTGGTCGGCGTGTCTGGAGAGAATTTTTTGAATCTCTCCGCCATTATCGATCTGATACGGACCCGCCAGGGGTTGATGGGACACCACCAGAATCGGGCCCTCGATTTCAGCGAGAATATTGCCTAGCCAATCAGCCTGGGTTTTCCCAATGAACTGGGGATAGCCTCCTTTGAGAGCCGGCGAGCCCTTCTCGTTGGCATCAAGAACCACCAGATGGAGACCATTCAACTCATGATGATAGTAGGGAGCCTTCATTCCCCAGGAATCGAGACATTGCTGCTTGCTCAATCCACCATCGGTGTCGTGGTTTCCGATGACGTGCAGCGCAGTCCCGTATGCCTTGTTAAAACGATCAACGATTTTTTGGTTCGCTTTCTTTGCGAAAGCAAAGTCCCCCAACTGAATAATCCCGTCGGGTTTACTCTCCGACATCTCCTTTAGAAATAAATCAAGACGAGCTTCGGCATCAGGAATGAGATCAACATGGAGATCAGCGATCAACCCAAGGCGGACGGGCATTGAGAGACTGGAAAGGATCGTGGACGCTCCGGCCGAAAGCGGCAGGCTGGCCCCTCCAAAAGTGATTGTTCTGATGAGATCTCGTCGATTGATTGTCTTGGCTTGATTGGCTTGGTGAATTTGAAATCCGGTGCAGGAAATCACTTCTTCAGAAAGTCGTGTTCAGGATTGGCGATCCTTCCCTTTCGCTCCTTTGTCGACAGCTTCAAGTTCCTCTTTCGAGGCAGGATATTGGCCTTTGTCGTCGGTCTTCTTCTCCCGAATTTTGAGGGTTTTACGATGTCGTTTGAGTTCATTTACGAAGACTGGGTCGTGGGAAAGATTGATCAACTGGTCGGGATCCTTCCGCATATTGTAAAGCTCTTCCTCCAGACGTTTGGCTTGGGGGTGCCAACAAGTGGAAGGGCGGTTAGCATGAAAAGAAAGAACTTCATTTGGCAGAAGATGAAACGATTTCCCCATCAATGATGACGTGCGTGGTGTGGGTAGTGGTCTCGAGGGGATCGGCGTCGAAAAGGGCGAGATCGGCATGCTTCCCCTTTTCGAGAGAGCCGATCTTGTCGTCGAGGCCGAGGATCTTGGCGGAATTGATGGTACAAGCGGCGAGAGCGACTTCCTGAGGGAGGCCGTAGGCTGCGGCGAGAGCAGCTTCGAAATGGACGACACGGGTTTTGGGAACGTAGGTTTCGTAGCCGGACTGGAAGGCGAACGGGATGCCTGCTTTGTGAAGCTGGGCGGCGAGGGTGAAGGTCATATTTTCGAGATCGCCATATGGGCGCCCCATGGTGGGATGGATGATGATGGGAACCCCCGCCGCTTTGATTTCATCAAGGAGAAGGTAGGCCTCGGCGGCACCATCGAGAATGAGGTCGAAGTCGAACTCTTCGCGGAGACGGAGCGCGGAGGCAATGTCCTGGTGACGTTGCGCGTTGATAAGGAGCGGGGTCTTTTTATTAAGAACATCAACAAGGGTCTGCATCTTAATGTTGGGAGCGGGCGCCTCTATTTCTTCGTCGTCCTCGGCAGCTTTGATCTTACGGGCATGGGCCTGCCCCTTGAGGAATTCGGCACGGAACATCGCGATGGCTTTGGAGCGAGTTGCGGGGGATTTACTGAGACCTTTGGCGCCCAGGCTGGCTGCGACGGCAGAGGTCGGGACGAGGGGATCCTTCAGCGAGGTGATGGAGGGAACATTGGTCTTCACTACCATGAGTTGTCCGGAAATGAGAGTGCCGGGAGCGTGACCGGTATGGACAGTCGTCACGCCGAGATCACGGAGCCATTTCACGAGAGGATCGCGCCCGTTGTAAGCATCTATAGCGCGGAGTTCGGGCTGGATAGGAGCGGACTGATCGAGTTGTTCCTGGTCGTGCTTGGGTGAGTTAAGAATGCCGGAGAGTCCAACCGTTGAATGGGCGTCAATGATACCGGGAGTGGCAACTTTGGCGGTGAGAGTTTTGTAACCCTCGGGGATTTTGATTTCGGAAGCAGGGCCGACCGCAACGATTTTCCCATCGGGTCCGCAAAGGACGAGGCCATCTTTGATCGGCTTAAGATCGCCAGTCATCGTGAAGAGGAGATCTGCTTTAACGGCGATTTGGGCGTGGGAAATTGCAGTGAGCGCAAAAAGAAGAAGGAATTTAAACATGTCAAAAGAAGGTGAGATTTTTTAGCGATAGAAGCAGCAGCCCTTGGCCTGGCGATTATGGCCGGCGCCGTAGCCGCCTTCGGCGAAGAGGCGATCTTGCGGGTCATTGAGGTTGAAGACTTGCTCGCCTTCAATGTGGGTTTCGAGAACACGGGTGTAGATTGAAAAAGGGTCTCCGGAAAGGATGACGAAATCAGCTTGTTTCCCTGGCTCGAGCGAGCCGACAGATTGATCGAGGTCGAGCATTTTGGCACCAGCAAGAGTGAGGGCTTCGAGAGCTTTCTCACGGGACATCCCAGCACGAACGCCGATGGCGGCATTGCGGAGGAACCAGCGGGAGTCGTTGATGGGGTCATCGGTGTGGAAGGCCGTCAGGACGCCCCGTTTCTCGAGCTCGACTCCGTTGCGCCATTCGAAGTCGCGGGCTTCGAGTTTTCCGCCAGGGGAGTCGAGAAAGATAATGGAGCAAGGAACCTTGGCGGCCGCGATCTCGTCGGCTACTTTCCAAGCTTCGGAGACATGGTGGAGGACGACCTTGAAGCCGAATTCTTCCTTTAAACGAAGAACCGTGAGGATGTCATCATGACGGTGAGTGTGGTGATGGACGGTGCGTTTTCCTTCGAGGATGTCGGCGAGGGTTTCAAGAGCGAGGTCGCGCTCGAAGGGGGGGGCGGGATCGGCTTCGTTGCGCTTCTTGAGGTAAGCTTGGGCATCAAGGAATTTTTGGCGCACCAAAGCGGCAGACTTGCCTCGGGTGCCAGGAAAAGGACCAGTGTCGCGGATCGAATTGGTCCCATTGGCCATCTTGACTCCGTAGGCGAGTGATCCGTCGGGGAGCTTGATGGAGAGGTCTTCGACGGTGTTTCCTTTGCGGAGTTTGAGGTAGATGGTTTGGCCAGAGAGGAGGTGGCCGGAGCCGGACATGAGATTGACAGTGGTGATGCCACCGGCGCGGGCTTTGTTAATGGAGGTGTCGCGGACATCGATAGAGTCGAGAACGCGGACCTCGGGTTGGATGGGCGAAGAAGAATCCGCTCCCGCGACCGATCCAATGTGGGAATGGGTGCAAACGAGTCCAGGAATGATGGTTTTTCCTGTCACGTCGATTTGTTCGGCGTCCGAGGGGATGGTGACCAGATCAGAAGGCCCCACCGCAAGGATAGTATCGCCCTGCATCACGAGGGTGGCGTTTTCGATCTTGGGAGAGGAGACCGGATAGATGGTGCCGTTGATATAGGCCCTGATGGCTGCTGGCGAAGTATTCTCAGGCCTTTCTTGCTCAGCTGAAAATAAGAAGGGCAATACAAGGAGCGGTGCAATAGCGAGAGCTAGGAGCTTACGAGGGCGCATGATGCCCGGAGGCTAGCAGGACAGATGGCGGAACAGGAGAAGGATTTTCCCTGACTCGTCGCTGGCGAAAAAAGCCATTGTCCTCCAGTCTTCTTCCAACGTGAAAGCAATCCAATTTACCCGCAACAGCTGCGATGCCAACTCCGCGATTGAAGTCGAACTCGAAGTCCCCTCCCCCGGAGGATATGACATCCTCGTTAAAGTTGAAGCGATTGCTCTCAACCCCGTCGATTTCAAGGTCCGGCCCGGAGAAGGGGAGGATCCCAAGACGCTTGGATACGATGCCGCTGGCACAGTCGTCGGCACGGGCGAAGACGTCACCCTTTTTGAAGAAGGTGACGAAGTCTACTACGCAGGTGACATTACCCGACCCGGCAGCAATGCCGAATACCAGCTTGTCGATTCACGCATCGTTGCCAAGCGGCCCGCCTCACTCGATGCCGCGACGAGCGCCGCCCTCCCTCTCACGGCACTTACAGCCTGGGAGTCGCTCTTTGACCGGCTTGAAATCGACCCCGATTCACCAGACGAAAACACAGGCAAGATCCTCCTAATCATTGGTGGGGCGGGTGGCGTCGGTTCTATTGCCATCCAACTCGCCAAACTTGCCGGATTCACAGTCATCGCTACCGCTTCGCGCCCGGAAAGCGCCGCGTGGTGTCGAAAGCTTGGAGCAAATCACATCATCAACCACCACGAAGACATGCCATCTCAGCTTCGTGACCTCGGCATGGCGACAGTCAATCACATCGCAAATTTTAACGACATTGACCGGGTCTGGGAGGCGATGGGCGAGATGATTGCTCCCCAAGGAAGCATCGTCCTCATCACCGGACACAACAGCCACCTCGACATGGCCGGTACTTTTAAAAGAAAATCTGCCAGAATCTGCTGGGAGTTTATGTTCACCCGCTCGATGTTCCGAACTGAAGACATCATCGAGCAGCACCACATTCTGAAACGGATTGCCGAACTCATTGACAAAGGAAAACTCACAACCACCGCAAATGACTCACTCTCCCCCATCAGTGCCGAGAATATTCTCGAGGGTCACCGCCGCCTGGAGTCCGGAAAGTCCATCGGCAAGCTGACCATCTCCGGCTGGGAATAAAATTAAACCACTCAAATTCATGTCCAAACTCACGATCGTTGCCCCACTCTACGCAAAAAAAGATCAGATCGAATTGCTGAAATCCGAGCTCCATAAACTCATCGAGATCACCCGTAATGAAGAGGGCTGTCTCAACTACGACCTCCATCAAGACAATGAGAATCCAGCCCATTTTCTCTTCTTCGAGAACTGGGAATCCCGCGACCTTTGGCAGAAGCACATGGCACGAATGAGAGGAACCGCATCGTCGTTCTCATGCTCGCACCGTGGCTGGCGAGAAAGAAGTGGCGGGGCAAGATCGGGTGGCCGCTCAGGCTCACGAAGTCTTACCGGCTCGGCCTCCTGAATTGGTTCGCGAAGCCGACGTTCTTCCCCCAATAGCCAGAAGGTTTTCGAGCTGACGCGCTATGTCCTTGAGATCGACGAATTCAGAACTTCTTCTCTCGCCACGCGACTGGCCGCACCTCAAGACCGAACCACGAACATCTCCACCTCCACTGCGTTTTTAGATTTCCTCGATCTTCTTGGAGCCAGTGGCATTCCCGCCGAGGATTCCATGAAAAATGAAAACCGACTTTTTCCAGTCGATTGAAAAGGTTGCTAATCTCCATTCTTAAGTCGATGTTCGGAGGTCATGAATAGGTCCCTCTCACTGATTCTTCTCTTCGCTATTTCCTGCATTCTGACAGCGCCAGGCGAAAAGCCCTCGCCCCATGTCGTCGGACCAAAAAATGGAACCCTGGTCATCATGGGCGGAGGAGGACGAGATCAGACTTTCCCACAAATATTCAAGGAGTTCGTCAAGTTGGCCGGAGGAAAACAGGCGAGCATTGTCATTATCCCAACAGCTGCCTCAAGTGATCCAAATCACAACTATCGACGCTCGTGGTCGCTTGAATTGGCAAAGCAGATAGGCGTCGCCGGAGTCACTATTCTTCATACTCATGACCGGACGGAAGCCGACACCGAAGAGTTCGTGAAACCTCTCACCACCGCGACCGGAGTCTGGTTTGGCGGCGGGCGACAGTGGCGATTCACAAAAGCCTACGGTGGAACACGCACTGAAAAAGAATTCCACAAAGTGCTCGAAAGGGGGGGAGCAATCGGAGGATCATCGGCTGGAGCAACCATCCAGGGGTCCTTTCTCGCTCGCGGAGATACCAGTGGAAACACCATCATGGTCGGCGATGTGCAGCGGGGGTTTGGATTCATGAAGAACACCGCCATCGACCAGCACGTGGTGGCTCGCGGACGGAACAAGGATCTCCTCAAGGTCCTGGAAGACCCGCAAAAAAAGATGCAGAAGGAATTCAATCGCGCCGAACTTCTCGGAATCGGGATCGATGAGGACGTCGCGATTGTCGTGAAAGGAGATCAGTTCAAGGTGATCGGCAAGGACAACGGAGAGGTCCTTGTTTTTAACCCCAAGTCGTGGAAGAAAAACACCCCGGATGAAAAGAAGTGGATCACCTTGACCACGGGGCAAAAATACGACCTCAAAACCCGCAAAATTTTGGGCAATGATAAGCAGGACTAGTCAACAGGTGTTTCGCTGGCATCGGAACATCACTTTCATGCGCGACTTCGCCTAGCGACCACGCTAGCCTCCTGAAATGAGCTTTCATCCTTCACGACGTCACCTCCTCCAAACCGGCGCGGCGGCCGGAGCACTGGGGTTTCTCTCAAAGATTCCCTTGATCGGAGCCGAGGACGTAAAGCTCGATCCGAATCAGGTCCAGTTTCGTCCGGAGATTGAGCCCCTGATCCGGCTGCTGGAGGAAACTCCCCGCGAGCGGCTGCTGGAAGAGGTTGCCGGACGCATTAAGAAAGGAACGACCTACCGGGAAATTCTCAGTGCACTTCTTCTTGCCGGCGTTCGGAACATCCAACCACGTCCGGTGGGATTCAAATTCCATGCCGTGCTGGTGGTGAATTCGGCTCACCTTGCCAGTGTGAATTCTCCGGACTCCGACCGGTGGCTCCCGATCTTCTGGGCCCTTGATTATTTCAAATCCTCGCAAGCCCGGGATGTCCAGGAGGGAGATTGGACCATGGCTTCGGTCAAAGAATCCGAAGTCCCCTCTTCAGAAAAGGCCCGACAGATGTTCGCGGAAGGAATGGATCGCTGGGACGAAGAAAAGGTTGATGCCGCGACCGCTGGCTTAGCCCGGGCAGCCGGGGCTCAGGAGGTCTTCGATCTCTTCGCAAAATACGGAGCGAGGGATTTCCGTGACATCGGCCACAAGGCCATCTACGTCGCCAACAGCTGGAGAACCCTTCAAGCCATTGGCTGGAAGAATTCCGAACCCGTCCTCCGCTCGCTTGGATATGCCTTACTAGAACACAATGGAAGCAATCCAGCGAAGAGCAGTCATGAGGCAGACCTCCCGGGGCGCTTGAATGACACGCTCCAAAAAGAGATCCGGGGTGACTGGCAGCGCGGCGAAATAAAAAAAGAAGCAACCACCGAGATGCTCACCGTGCTTCGGGGAGGAACATGGGAGGACGCGAGCCGGAAAGTTGTCGATCTCCTCAACAAGAAAATCTCCCCACAGTCCATCTGGGACGGTCTTTTCCAACATGCTTCCGAGATGCTCATGCGGAAGCCGGGAATCATTTCCCTTCATGCCAGCACCACTACCAATGCCCTGCATTACGCGCACCAACACACCTTCAACGACGAGACACGTAAGTTCCTCCTCCTTCAAAACGCCGCTTTCCTGACGATGTTTCGCGATCGCGGCGGCATCAAAGAAGGCGTCGCGATTGACCAATTCGAGCCCGTTGAGGGAGTTCCCAGCATCGAAGATATTTTTTCCGAAATCAGCGGCAACAAGATGACAGCAGCCAGAAAGGCACTCGCTTATCTCAAATTAACAAAAGATCCAAAGCCCTTCATGAAGGAAGCCCAACGCCTGATCTATCTCAAGGGCACCGGCTCCCACGACTACAAATTCAGCTCCGCGGTATTGGAAGACTATCACAATATCTCTCCAAGCATGCGAAACCGCTTCCTCGCCGCGAGTGTGTTCTGGCTCCAGGGCTCCGGAAAAAAAGACACCGACCTCGTCTCGCGAACTCGGGCAGCTCTCGGTGCTTGATCAACCGAAACAGGTCAGCCGAAGGCCGGGACCAACAACCCGATTCTTCCTTCGAAAAGAAGGCCGTTAGCCCAGAATTCCCTTCACAACATTCCCGTCGTCAGTCGGTCCGATGAGACGTTGTTTGAGTCCTTGGTAGGCAAAGTTGAAGCGATGTGGATCGAGTCCGAGAAGATGCAGGATGGTCGCTTGAAGATCACGGATTCCCACCGGATTTTCGCCAATGTAGTAACCAATATCATCTGTCTGTCCATAGGATCCCGGTTTGATGCCGGCTCCAGCCATCCACATGGTGAAGGCGTGCGGATGGTGGTCTCGGCCATAAAAGCCGGGCTTTAGAGTCGAGTTCACATTATTCTGCATCATCGGCGTGCGGCCAAATTCTCCGCCCCACACAATGAGAGTCTCCTCAAAAAGCCCTCGTTGTTTAAGATCCTTGATAAGCCCCGCAATGGCCTTGTCGATTTGCTGACACTTGATGGGCAGAGCCTCATCAAGTGACTCACCCGGCGAGGAACCGTGGTGATCCCAACCCCAGTCATAGAGCTGAACAAAACGAACCCCGTTCTCCACAAGGCGCCTTGCAAGCACGCAGTTGTTGGCAAAGGTTGGATCATCTCCTTTGGAGAGACGACGTGGGTCCGCAGCGGTCTCGACATTGGAAACGTGACCGGGCTTAGCTCCATATAAATCGAGAATGTGTTGCGGTTCCTTGCCAAGGTCCATGACTTCGGGGACAGACATTTGCATGCGGTAAGCCAACTCGTATTGCGAGATCCGCGTGAGCGTTTCAGGGTCACCGACATGTTGGTGTTGGTATTGGTTCAGGTCCTTCAGCGCATCGAGCGTCTTACGGCGGGCCTCTCGATTCATCCCCTTTGGGTCGGAAAGATACAAGATGGGGTCACCACCATCAGTGCGGCATTGCACGCCTTGGTAAAGAGTCGGAAGGAAGCCAGAGCCCCAAAGGGACTTCGCCGACTCTCTGCGACAAGAAAAAACGAATCGCAACACGCTACTTCACCGTCATCACCCCTTTCATGATCGTCCAGTGACCGGGGAAGGTGCAGACAAAAGGATACTTGCCAGGCTTCTTAGGGGCGACAAAACGCAAAGTCTCGGTTCGACCCGTTTTCAAAAGCTTCGTCGCATAAAGGACACGTTTATCCTCCGGGATGTATTGCTTCTTTTCCCCCTCAGATGACTTGGCCATCTCATTCGCCGCCATCCCGATCTCCTCGACCGAGGCTCCCAGGTCCAAAATAAGCAAGTTGTGTTCCGTGGCATCTTGGTTGCTGAAAACGAGCTTCACTGGCTTCCCGGCCTTCACCGTGAATTGGTCTTTGGTGTAGAGAAGCCGCTCGGGGATGGTTCCAATTGTCACAGTGTGGAGTCCTTTTTGACGATCGAATTTCTTTTCCTCCTTCGTAAGCTTTTTCGCAACCACCGGGGTCTTCTTGCCGAGCCGGGCGAGCTTCTCCGCCGTGCCTGTAATCCAGTCGCGTTTTAAGCCGTCCGACATGAAGGCGGTTCTGATCGCATAGCCGAGGTGCGTTCCGGCCGCTAGATCGAGGACCGGTGAAATAGCCCTGACGATGGCCTGGCGGCTCTCCTGGGTAAGATCGATGGCAAGTGGATCGGGATTACTCTGCGAGGAAAGGACATACGAGGCACAGATCACCGCCTCCCGTCGCACATGCTGGGAAGAATGCTCCGCACCATACCGTAGTAATTCCTCCAGATGGGCAGGTGGGGCTTTTGCAAAACGAAGCGCCCCAAAGGCAGACGCTGCCACTCGGTGATCCTCGCTCCGAATTGTCCTCTCCAAAAATTCAAGGTTCCCATCTGAAAGTATAGGCCCCGATAATTCTTGCTGGAGCAAGAGAGCCTCAAGCAAATGAACTGGCTCTTTGAGATTCTCCCTCCACCTCACCAGATGCCTGAGAATCTCCTTCCGATCGCGCGAGCGAAGCTCCAGCTTCGCCCGATAGCGGGTGCGGTAGTGAGGCGACTTCAAATGCTCCAGGAGATCGTCGACAGTCGCCTCCGAAATCTTCGGAGGCACCGCCAGCTTCGCGCCCTTAGGAACAATCCTCCAAATCCTCCCGGCCTTGCGATCCCGGCGAGGATCACGAAGGGAATACTGCGCGTGCCCCTTGACGGGATTGTACCAATCACAAACGTAACAAGCACCCTCGGGACCAAAATTCAGATCAACCGGAATGAACGAGAGGTTCGTCGAAAAAATGAGGTCGGATTGATACTCCTCCGCGAAGTGATCCTCCTTCTCGACCCACTTGTGGAACTCAATCCGGTTCGTCGGCTTGTAGCGCGCTTTGATAAAGCCTCCCTGCATCTCCTTCGGCCAAAAGTCATGCGTCACAAAGCCATGCCCGCAAGTGCCCGAGTAAGCCTGCATTCCGGCCGCCTTCGGGTGCTGTCCGGGTTCCTGAACAAAGCCATTGCCCACCCCGTGCGTCCGGGGATAGATCGGATTGGTGGCATGAAAAGTGGAGGCGAAAATTGGATGCGAAGCCACGTGGTTCCCCCACGGATCGAAGGTCACTCCCCAAGGGTTGGTGTTCGGGTAGGAACCAAACGCCAGGAGTTTCCGGCTCTGGGGATTGTAGAGAAACCAGGAAGAATTCTTGGTCCGAATGGGGCCGTAAGCAGTCTCAACTTGAGTGTGATGAAAGATCGACTCGCGGAACAAAAGATCCCCTCCCGGAGTCCAAGTGAAATCATGGAGTGAATGGTGTGAATCCTCACACCCAAACCCAGTCAGAACAATCTCACGATGATCCATTTTACCATCGCCATCCCGGTCGGTGAGGTGGGTAAGGTGAGGTTGCTCCGAGCAATAAACCCCGCCCGAACCATCAAGCACAAAGGAAAGTGGAATATGCAAATCATCTGCCCAGGTTGTGCACGTGTCGGCCTTTCCGTCCTGATCAGTATCCTCAAGAATGAGGATTTTATCGCAGGGTTTCTGCCCCGGATAGACATGCGGGTAAGTCACCGAGGTCGAAACCCAAAGACGCCCTTTGTTGTCCCAACGCATCGCAATTGGGCAGGCCATCTCGGGGAAATCTTCCTCGGATGCGAAGCAATTGACCTCGAAACGAGGATCGACTTTGAAGGCCTTCAACTCGTCGCCTGGCGATAGAAACTTGTTGGCGCCCCTTGCCTGTACCACGTCATCAAGCTTGGGGCGATTGGAGTCATCAGGCTGGATCAACTTGCCAGTGGAAACGGTGGCATGAATCGCCTTGTCACGATTCTCAACCATAAGATCAAAGTTGCGCATTGCAGGGAGGAAATCGAGATAGCCATATGATTTGTTACGCCCACCCGTGTAATAAAATGTGTTCAGCGGGCGGTAGCGGTAGAAAAACTGAGTCGCTTTATCGACGATGAGTTGGCGGAGGGGGGCATTCCCGCCCGGCCCCTTTTTACCAAAAAGAGCCCGGGAAACGACCCTGGAGAAATTGTGGTGCCCGGAAGAAGTAAGTTGATGCCCGTCTATCGTCATCGTTTCAGAGTAGTTGATCCCGACGATGGACTTATTGAAGGTATCGACAAAGCCGACCTTCTGACTCGAGGCAACCTCTTTCATTGCCGCGGAATAGCTCTGCAGTCTGCTGTTGTTGGTATCAGCAGCCATGGCCTCGCTCGCAGTCGGAGAGACCAAAACAACCCGCGGTGCGACCTTCCCATTGTAGGCCTTTGATTTAAGATTCGTGAGAAACTTGTCCAATCGCTCCTTAAAAGCAGGCACCCCCTCCTCTCCAGCAAAGGATTCATTGTAACCATACGCCGCAATGATCACGTCCGCCTTGAAGTAAGTCAGATGCTGATCGAGATCGCCAAAGTTATCGGGCCTCGGCATCAAATCGATTTCATCCGCCGGCCACGCCAAATTTCTCACCGTCAACTCATGCTTCGGATGATGCTGATGAATCAAAGTCTCCAAATGCCCATATCGCCGTTCGCCATCGAGCAAGAGATTTCCAATAAAACAAAGACGATCCCCTTTTCCCAACTTTAGTGGCAATGTCGTCTCAATCGGCTCCGCTTTGCCCGCTCGAGGCGACGTCCTTAGATTGATATAGTAGTCCGCAAGCTTGGGATCTTTTCGCGGCGCCTCTTTCTTCAACTGAACGTTCTTGCCATCCTTAACCTTGGGGGGCTTGCTTTTTTGGCCTGCAACCGGTGCGAACATCGACAGTAGCAGAGCACAGAAAGTAATGATCTTCATAGTGATTGCCGAAGATCATCTTTTGGACTTCCTAAGGCAAGAAGGAAGACCCCACGAAAAAAGCGACGGAGTTTCGCCCGCCGCTTGATCGATCCGATAATTAGACCTGATTAGTTGGCCGATTCCCCGATACAAATAACGCGAAAAAAACCGCGCGTCTGGGGAATTCGTGGCGAGTAGATGACCTGTTGTCCGGCATCAAGAATGACGGCCCCTTCATCGATCCCATCCTCGGGATCCAAACGAATGGGGATTTGCTCCCACGCACGAGTGGTCAGATTCAACTCCTCCACGATCATCTCCATCGGCCCTTTCTAAGAAAGAGATCCAATTTCACAAACTCCTCATCCAGGAAGCTAAAACAACCGAAGTCAGTCACCCGGAAGAGCTCCCCAACGGCATGCTCAAAAGTGATGCTGGACACATGATCATCACTTCCGTTTTCGGTTCGGTCTCCTGCAGTGGCAAAAAGTTGGATCATGTCGGACGGCACGATCCCGTCGCGCTTCCATTGAGCGTCGTGTAGTTGGGCACCGAGGGAGTCCGCACATCAAACATCCCAAAGACGAAGGCATTCGTCGCCGAAACCAGATTGCCAACATTGTCCCTTTTTTGGGCCGAACATGTCGCGGCCGTAATTCCAGGGCTCATGATCACGTTCAATGGTCCTGGCGCCCAGGATGGCTTGGCTGTCAAAACCGAAGTCGCTGACATGAGGGTGGCCATCGCAAGCCCCGGGGCAGATATCCTAAAGAGGGCACGCCTAATATTAGGTTTCTTTCTTTTCATCGCTTCAATTTATTTTTTCGGTCAAGAGTGCCACTTCCATGACATTGCTAGCCGCAATTTTTCCTAATGAATTCTCATTAAGACCTGTCTTCAGAAGAATTCATCTATCGACCATATAATATTCACATTATATTGGGGGAGGGTGGGGAAAGACTGAACGGACGGTTTTCATGGGGAGTGACGGGGTGGTTACAAAAAAGAGATGCATGTCATCACCTTTATTAAATTCCTCATATTTTTTAATGTTTTTTACATCAACTTATTCTATTTCATAACTCTTATGCTTTTAGATCACAGAAGTCTCACCACCGGGAAGTGACATTCCCAATGCCCTTCCTCGGCATACCAAAGAAAACCAGCTAGCCTCTGATTCTCCTTCGAATTCTCCCTATGAAAACCGCTCTCACTTTCCTTTTCCTCGTCTCCCCCTTTGCCCCAGCAGAGGAAACGAAACCCCTTCCCCAACTCCCCGATGGCTACTCGCTCGAACTCGTCACAAGCGAATCCTTACTCACCTCTCCTGTCCTCTGCGTCTGGGATGGCAACGGCCGCATGTATGTCGCCCAATGGCAGTCAGACCTCAACAATCCCGGCTCAGAAAAAGGCACCAGTTCGGTCATTCGACTTGAGGATACCAACGGTGACGGGCTGATGGATAAACGCACCGTCTTTGCAAACAACCTTGTTCTCCCCCGCATGATCCTTCCGCTGGATGACCAAATCCTCATCGGAGAATCCAACACCAGCGACATCTTCGCCTACCGCGACACTGACGATGACGGCATCGCTGATGAGAAAACCCTCTGGCACCAGGGCGGACCAAGGGAAGGGCACATCTTCGAACAATCATCCGGCCTGATTTGGGCCATGGATAATTGGATCTACACAACTCGCAACGGCTTCCGGTTTCGTTTCACCAACGGAGAAATCACCAAAGAAAACACCCTTCCCAATCGCGGCCAGTGGGGACTGACCCAAGACAATTACGGCAAGGTCATTTTCTGCGAAGCCAAGTCAGGCACCGGGCCCATCCATTGGCTCTTCCCACACACATACACCGACTGGGCTCCCGACTGGGCCACCGAGGACGGCTTTCGGGAAATCCCACCTTCCGCCTCCTTCACCGCTCCTTGTGGACAAGCCGTTTTCCGCGGTGACCGACTCCCTCCCAATCTCCAAGGCAACCTCATCTTCTCCGATTCAACAGCCCGAATCATCCGGCGAGCACACATTGACCACGACACCATGGGACGTCCCAAAATGCGTAACTTTTATCCCGGGTCCGAGTTCCTCCGCTCCACCGACCCCAACTTCCAACCTGTCAATGCCGCCACCGGACCCGACGGGACCCTTTATCTCGTCGATCTGCAGGAATCTCGCGCTCCGAATGCCTCAAAAGGCCGCATCTACCGCCTTCGCCACAAGGATTTCCAACCGGGGCCTCGCCCCGATATGCTCAATGAATCCCCCGCCCAACTCACCAACCACCTTGCTCACCCCAACGGTTGGTGGCGCGATGAAGCCCAAAAACTCCTCATTCTCAAAAACGACCGCTCCGTCATCCCCTCCCTCAAAAGAATCTTCGTCACTCACAAAAATTCCCTCGCCCGCCTCCACGCCCTTTGGACTCTCGAAGGACTCGAGGCCATCGAGCCAGACATCATGAAGGCCGCATTCGACGACACCGATCCTCACATCCGAGCCGCCATGATCCGCATCTTCGAGCCTTACTTTCTTGCCGAGTCCGATGCCCTCCTCAGCTTAACTGATCTCACCCAGGATCAAGCCCACCAGGTTCAGACGCAACTCCTACTTTCCCTATCCCGCAAGCCCGGAGAAATGAGCCGCTCCTTCGCTAACTCCGTCCTGGCCAACAATCCTGACAACACCTTCCTCCGAGAGCTCGATCAGCAACTCACTCAACAGGCTCTTGGAAATTGATCTGACCGAAATAATGACGACCTTATAGATCAAAAAACATTTCAAAGATGTATCCGAAAACTCTGGGGAACATTGCGCCGAGAACGGCACCCAGCGCCATGCCTCCGCCAGCCACCAGAATGATGCCTTTGAACCCATCAATCGGAAACTGATCAAAGGTCAGATAATACCCGATGGGTACGATGATCGCAAATAGCACGGCTCCAAAAATTACAGCTAAAAATCTCTTGATCATAATTCTTTAAGATTAGGAATCCCTGTCCCATTCGTCACTAAATCCGCTTGGTATTTCCAGTCAAGTATTACTTCTTTCCGGAGATCCACTTGTCCTTTCCCTTCGATCTTTCGCCGTGATCACCCCGTCGCCATGGAAGTCATGTGATGGCCTCTCGCTAAAGCATTTAGCCTCTTGAAAAGGGGGATTCAAAGTCGATCATCGCAGAAGCCCTACTCTTTCAGGGTCTCTACTCTGGATTCTGACAGCAGCTATTGAATCCCCAGAAGTTTCGTCATGGCGCAGCTTCTGAGGATTGCGCCACACATTCAAAGTGAGGCCCCACAAGAAACATCCAAAACGACGGATCGGATACTATGAGATCGACGGACCGGAGAGCGCCGGTTGATACTTCATAGAGAAACCCTTAAGCATGCTTTTACTCCGCGACTTTATTAGAGACACGGTCACTTGAGTGAAAACGCGACTCCCGCCCATGACAACAAACCACCCAAAAATTTCTTTCTTCCGGCGCCACACTCTTCTCGGAGGAGTGCTTTGCTGCCTCCTTGCCCTCTGGCTCAATCTTCCGGCAGAGGACACCCCGACCACTGAACCCCAACTCAAAGCAGGTGCCTACGTTCAGGATGTCACGCCCCCCTTCGAGTCCCTTCTGATCAACGGAGGATTTCTGGAACGTCGACTCGGAAAAATGAACCCTGGCGATCTCAAGGCACGCTGTTTTGTTTTGCAAAGAGGCGAGGTGAACATCGCCATCGCAGTGGTGGACAGCTGCATGATTCCCCGTGATGTATGCGATCAGGCGAAAGCTCTCGCGTTCAAAGCCACCGGCATCCCTCCCGAGCGCATTCTCATCACCGCTACCCACACTCACAGCGCGCCGAGCACGATGGACTACTGCCTCGGGACGATGGCAGATCCCGCATACACAAAATTTCTTCCCTCAAAAATCGCAGCGGGCATCGCGAAAGCCCACGAGAAACTGGAGCCGGCACAAATCGGTTGGGAACAGATCAAGGCACCCGGCTACACCAACTGCCGTCGTTGGATCACCCGGCCTGATGAACTGCTGACCGATCCCTTTGGAGAGAAATCCGTGCGCGCCATGATGCACCCCGGCTACCAGAATCCAAAATACATCGGACCGTCCGGACCGGTGGATGACGAGCTCTCCCTCCTCTCCATTCAAGCCCTGGACGGGAGTCCCCTCGCCGTTCTGGCCAACTTTTCCATGCACTACCACGGAGGTGGCGGCCCTGCCGACTACTTCGGTCTCTTCGCAGACCGCCTGGCACAACGATTGACCGTCGATGGGGAAAGCCCGATTTGTGCCATGACCCAGGGCACAAGCGGCGATCTCTATCGCGTCGACTACAGCAATGAAAGGAAAGCCGATCACATCTCCCACTACACTGATGGGCTCGCCGAGATCGCAGTCCAAGCCCTCAAAGACACCCAATATCACCAAGCACCTCCCCTTGAGATGGACCAGCAAGTCTTGACCCTGCAACGCCGCTTGCCAGACGAGAAACGTCTGGCCTGGGCCGACACTCATCTCACGTCCATGAAGGGGCGGCGGCCAAAAAGCCGACCGGAGGTCTATGCCGAGCAAGCGAGATTCATTCACCAAAATCCCACCGAAAAGGTGGTCCTCCAAACAATGCGCATTGGCGATCTTGCCATCACCGCAACCCCCAACGAGGTCTATTCCATCACCGGCCTAAAACTCAAAGCACGAAGCCCGTTTTCATCCACCTTCAACATTGAGTTGGCCAACGGAGCCGCCGGATACATCCCTCCTCCCGAGCAACACGCGCTCGGAGGTTACACCACCTGGCCCGCACGCACGGCGGGTCTCGAAGTCGAAGCGGAACCGAAAATCGTCGAAGCGGTTCTCGCCTCTCTGGAGAAGCTCTCAGGAAACCCTCGAAAGCCTATGGTCGTTCACACGGGCACCTACGCCGAAACTATCCTCGCCGACACCCCCCTCGCCTACTGGCAGTGCGAGGAGTTCGACGGAGGTGGGCTTACCGATGTTTCCGGCAATGATCGCAACGGACGCATCGAAGGCATGGTGGCCTATCATCTGCCCGGCCCCGCAAACGAATCCTTCTCAGGGAAGGCCGTGAACAGCTCCCTGCAACTTGTGGGCGGATCCGTTTCGGCCTCAGTTCCCGGAGCCCGCAGCATCTCGTTCTGGTTTTGGAATGGCATGAGTGGTTCCGTTCGGGATAACACGGGGGACCTTGTCCAAAACGGCGAGTCTTTACGCCTGAGAATTGGAGGGAAAGCCGACACCGGTTCGGCCGGAACTTTAATCATTCAGAGCGGAAATGATATTTTCAAAGGCTCCACAAAGCTTGCTCTCCGCACCTGGCATCACGTCATGGTTTCGAGCGACGGCAGAACCATCAACCTCTATCTCGATGGTAACCCGAAGGCCGAAGTGGCCGGCCCCTTTTCCGAAAAGCGATCCAACGAGTGGACTTTCGGTGGTACCCTCCCCTTCGAAGGTCGCATTGATGAAGCCTCATGGTTTAGCGAAACTCTCACCGGCGAAGATGCGAAGCGCCACTACACCGCCTCCGGCATGATTCCTCCTCCGAGGCCAGCTCCGCCGCGACCAAAATTTAACCGGGGGACGATGAGTCATTATCAGAAAGCCATCATCGCGTCCAAACCTGCGGCCTACTGGCCCTTGCAAGAATCAGCCAAAGATCAAGGTTCTCGACAACACCATGGCTCTCTCGAAAAAGGAGTTGTTCCAGCCACCGAGATGCCGCAGGGAAGCACTTTCAATGGGGGACGCATGCGCGCTGATGTCGCGGAGATTGGCGACACCTACAGCGTCGGATTTTGGGTTCGCAACACTCTTCCAGCCCACAGCCGACCCGTGACAGCCTATCTCTACTCACGAGGCATCGCCGGACAGCAGGAAGCCGAAGGCGACCATCTCGGAATCGGGGGCACCCACGCGGCAGCAGGACGTCTCATCATTTACAGTGGGAATCGAAGCGAAACCTTGCTCAAAGGTAAAACCAAGATGGAACCGGAGAGTTGGCATCACGTCGTCATGATTCGCGAGGGAGGGCGCGTCCGGGTGCATCTCAATGGCAATCACACTCCCGAGATCGACGACAAATTTCCCCGCACTTATCCCGATCAACACCGGCAGTTCTTTTTCGGAGGCCGCTGCGAAAACTTCGCCAATCTCCAAGGCCGGCTTGACCACGTCGCCCTCTTTGACCGCGTCCTAACTCCAAAGGAAATCAGCTCTCTCTATCAAACCGTCAAACTGACGACCGACGAGAAAAAGCAGACCAAAGTTGAACGCGGACCTCTTTCTCCAATTGCCGCGATCAAGACCATTCATGTTCCAGAAGGCTACCAGATTCAATTGGTGGCGGCCGAACCTTTGGTGCAGGACCCCGTCGCGATCGACTGGGCACCGGATGGCAAACTCTGGGTCGCGGAAATGGCGGACTATCCCTCCGGCATCGATGGCAAACCCGGTGGGCGGGTTCGCTTTCTGGAGGACCTGGATGGCGACGGAGTCTATGACAAGTCCACCCTCTTCCTCGAAGGAGTCAATTTTCCGGCTGGAATCATGAGCTGGCGAAAAGGGGTCTTGGTCGCTGCTGCTCCTGACATCATTTATGCCGAAGACACTGATGGCGATGGCCGGGCCGACGTCCGCGAAGTGCTTTTTACTGGCTTCAAACAAGGCAATCAACAGCTCCGCGTCAACGGACTGCACTGGGGGCTCGACAACTGGGTTCACGGAGCCAACGGAAGTCATCATTCTCGGTATGCCTCAGGCATTAAAATCAGTTCCCCGCAATCCCAAAAAACGGTTGAACTCGGCAGCCTCGACTTTCGAATCCAGCCCGACCTAGGTCTGATGGAGCCCCTTTCCGGACCTTCCCAGTTCGGCCGTACTCGAGATGACTGGGGAAATTCGTTTGGGGTCCAAAATAGCTTGCCTCTCTGGCACTACGTTCTCGAACACCGCTATCTCAGTCGCAATCCCAACTTCGCGGCCCCCGATCCCCGACGTCAGCTCCGGCCTCAAAATCCGCGCGTCTTTCAAGCCACTTCGCCGCAAAAAAGATTCCACAGCTTTAACAATTCCGGTCGCTTCACAAGTGCTTGTTCGCCCATGATTTACCGCGACGACCTCCTCTTCGACGACGATCGAATACACGCCTTCACCTGCGAGCCGTTTCACAATCTCGTCCAGCACATGATCCTGACACGAGACGGTTGCAGCTTTACCGCCGAACGAGCGGAAGAAGAAAAGGCCCTCGATTTTTTTGCCTCGGAAGATCGCTGGTCGCGGCCCGTCATGGCTCGCACCGGCCCTGATGGTGCACTCTGGGTCGTCGATATGTATCGCTACATGATCGAACACTCCGACTGGCTTCCCGCGGCAGGGAAAACCGAGATGAAGCCGCACGAAAGAAAAGGTTCCGATCAAGGCCGTATCTATCGCATCTTTCCGAAAAAGCGGGCCACCCGGCCCATCCCCCGACTCGACACGGAAAACTCTGAACAATTGGTAAGGCAACTCGCCGCTCCCAACGGCATCATCCGCGATCTCGCCCACCGGCTCCTGGTGGAGCGAAAGGCAGGTTTTCCCACCGATTCATTGTCCGAGATGGCTCAGGGTCACGATTCCGCCAAAGCACGCCTCCATGCTCTTTGCGTTCTCGATGGCATCGATCGCCTCAGTCCTAAGCTCATTGAATCCGCTCTCCGCGATTCTCATCCCCAAGTCAGACGTCACGCCCTTCGCCTCGCCGAATCGCGATGGCAAAACAAGCCGAGCCTTCTCTCAAAGGCCATCAACCTCGCCCGCGATCAAGACGCCGCAGTCCGCCTTCAGGCCGCATGTTCTCTGGGAACATCTGAGAGTCCTCAAGCGGGACTCGCACTGGCCCAACTCGCTGTCGAGAATCATAACGACCTATTCTTTCAAGCTGCCGTTTTCAGCTCGGCTCATCTTCACTTCAACCATCTCGCCAAGGCCGCCCTTGAAAAGGGAGTGCTCATCAAGGAGCTCATCAAACTTGGTGGAAAACAAAGCTCGTTGGATGCCTTGGTCTCCCGCCTAGCCACACCCGACAACGGTCAATTCACCCCCACCCAATTGAGAGGTCTTGCCTCCTGGTTGGACCACAAACCCACTGCCTCTACCGGACTCGGCGAAGTCATTCAAAGAGCCCGGAAAATCATCGCAGATGACAATGCTCCCATTGCTCTTCGAACCGCCGCCGCCGGACTACTTGGCAGACAGTCAAAGCACTTGGTCACCGATCGTGCTCTGCTAGCAAGATGCCTATCCCCGCAGTCCCCCTCCCAACTCAAACTGGCGGCAATCGCAGCGCTGGCCCGCGAAAAATCAGACAAACTCCCCAGCATTCTTCTCCAGGGTTGGTCCGGCTACCTCCCGAAGGAACGCACCCGGATTCTCGATACCTTGCTGCAACGACCGGTCTGGACGAAGGCCTGCCTTGAAGCCCTAGCAAAGGGAAAAATCGCTCCCCGTGATCTCGATGCCTCCCGGAGACAGCTCCTGCTCACCCATTCCGATCCCGAAATCCGGAAGACCGCCGGCCTCATTTTAAGAACTGGCGTATCTCCCGAGCGATTGGAGCAAATCAAACCATTCCGGGCGGCTTTGAAATTGAAAGGGAACAAAGAGAAAGGTGAACAAATTTTTGAAAAACTCTGCGCCGTCTGCCATCTCCCCGCCAAAGGGATCTCCATAAACGGACCGGACCTCCGATCCATCACCGACCGAACCCAGGAAGGGCTCTTCAGTTCGATTCTAATTCCCAACCAATCCGTCGATCCATCCTACACCAGCTACACCGTCACGCTGGGAAACGATACCTCACTCTTTGGCCGCGTCCTCTCGGAAAATGCCAGCCACCTGACCCTCCGCCTTCTCGACGGCACCGACCGGCAACTTTCCCGGAAATCCATCAAGACCCTCGTAAGCACCGGGCGCTCACTCATGCCCGACGGTCTCGAAACGGCCATGACCCCGCAAAATCTGGCCGATCTCATTCGCTTCCTCCAAGGCTTTGGTCAAGCGAACTAGCGAGTTTATTAATCCCTCCATCAGCGCGATGTTCTGACTCTTGTTTGATGCATCCGTCAAACAGGTCTCGGACATCCTAGGCTCCTTGAAGTTCACTCGGGTCGAATCCCTCTACAAGAGATACCGAACATGAGAAATTTAGTTTGAATCTCAAATTGCTCTGCGGGAGCTGCCGCCACGAGATTGGACCATGTCATTCCTGTTAGAAACAGGCTCCTGCGCCCGGCCGCGCGACGCGGAACTCGCAACTGTCGGGCGTCCTGCCAACCTCAAACTATTGATAACGGGGCTCAGGGCTCAAGTTTCATAAGAGTTAGAGCTTCCTTTCAGCGTGTGCAATCGCACGCCTAGAAAACTAGTGCATCTCCACCGCACAGCTCCCCAGCCCGCCGCGGAAGTAGTTAAACTGCACGTTCGGATGGTCGGCGAGCAGGCTCATGGGCACTGCGGCGTCGGCAATGCCTTTGGAGATCATCAGGGCAGTGAGGCGTTGGCCGAAGGGATTATCGTGGGTGCCGGCTTGCCAGATCGACACTTTCTCAGCCTGCCAAGTCTCGGATGGACCGACGGTGATGGCCTGTTGCGGAACCATCGTGATGTTGCCGCCACCGGAGGTGCGGGCGTTCTGCGCCAGCGTGATAGGATGCAGCTCGACGATGCGAGTGCCGAGCTGGCGATACTCCTCCGGCGTCGGCGGGGCATCGGCGTGGGTCCCTTCACGACGCAGCGGGTCGTTGAAGGCCCAATGTTTGATGTCGCCCTGCCCCCCCTGCATGACCGCGCAGCGGGCACCGCTCCAGGAGGCGACATAGTCCGAGACTTCGGCAGCGGGGAAATGGAGGTTTGATTCGGGAATCTTCAACTTGGCGTCGATGCGGTCAAATAGCAGTTCCCGGTCGGCACGCTCGAAGGACAGAGGGTGCGTAACGGGCACCGCTTTGCCATCGTCGCCAAGCCATTCGTCCATGCCCCAGAAGTGTGCGTTCGAGAGGTCGAGCTCCAGCTCGTTGACCAATCGCGCGACCAGCGGCAACTGCTCAGTCGGACCAATCGGACCGCAGATACCAATGGGATTGTCCGGTGTCGATCGCTTCCAAGCGTCGATGTATTCCAAAGCTTCCGCGAGGTAGAAATCTTCGAGGGTATCGTACATCCGCACGTCGAAGCCGGGGCGCGCGAGCTGCTCAAGATCGGATTCGCTCAACGCGGCCGCATCGCGGATGATCTCATCGTCGAGCGTGGTGTAGTCCCACCAGTCGGGGGCGATAGTACTGAGCTTCCGAGGCATGGCAAACCGTAGCGGCGAACATGAGCGAGTGCGAGCCCGACGTGAACCCACCCCGCGCCACTTGCCTACAGCTACAGGCCGGACTCGTAATCAGAGTTCACCTGATACCTGGTCCGCAGCGCCTCCCGCAAGGGATCGAACTCCTCGGCGCTCAGACCGAGATGGAGGTGGCGACGCCAGCCCTCGGCGTGCTCGAAGATGCCGGACATGGCACCGACCTCGCGTGCCATCTCCTCCATGCTGTCGACATGCGAGCCCATGCCCTGCGTGGCATCGAGCCATGTCCCCTGGCTGGCATGCGCTTCGAGTGCCTGCCGTTTGGTTTCCATCACATCGCTCGTGTCGACGTAAGCACCAGGCACGACCTTGCGCCGCAAGCCATCGCGCAAGCCGTGCGGCATAGCGTGATAGACGGCAAGCCGGTGCTCCTTGAGAGCCTGGCTCGGGGGCTCGGTGCCGAAATTCGGCATGCCGTGAGTGAACGCGGCGGTGACGGCAAGGCGCGCGGTCTCGGTGTGGTCGGTCATGTAGTCGTCGGGCGAGTGGGTGAGCACGATCTCCGGGCGCGTCTCACGGATTATCACGGCGAGGCGCTTGATCAGGTCGACGGAGTAGACGATCTCCAAATCGTCACACAAGGGTCCGTGCCACGTTGCCCCAAGGATGTCAGCAGCTTGCTTGGCCTCAAAGCGGCGCACCTTGGCGGTCGCTTTGGCGTCCATCGTGAGAGAGCCACAACTGCCGTTGGCGAGACAGAGGTAGTGCAGCGCGTAGCCAACGCGTCCGAGCTGCAGCAAAGTGCCGGCGAAGAGAAACTCGATGTCGTCCGGGTGGGCGACAATGGCGATAGCAGATTTCATACATTCTTGGCGACGGAGACGGAAATGTCTACGCGCGTATTTTCACGGGGCGTCCCTCTTCAGCAGAGCGATCGGCGGCGAACAAAACTTCGAAGGTTTTATACGATTCCTCGAGCGAGGTGAGCGGCATTTCTTCGTCTTTGTCCAAAGCTGCGAAGAAGGCTTCGAACTGGGTCTGGTAGGGGTGATCACTGACGTCACCGGAGTCGAGCATCTTCATCGAGAGGGCGCTCCATTGATCCTTGTTGGTGGCGAGCTTTGTGGAGTGGAACTTGTCATCCAAAAGACTGCCCTCGCTGCCAACGAGATGCGTGTGGAAGTAGTAGGGCTGCAGGCAGTCGATGCAGGACGTGGCTTTTCCGATACGGCCGTCGGTGAACTTGAGGATCGTCGTCGTCGTGGTGGGATACTCGTATTGGCCGAACACCTCGTTCTTCGAACTTGTCGAATAGGATGTCACCTCCTCGACCTCGCCGCCCATGCAGAGCAAGAGCGCGTCGAGCGCATGACAGCCAGCCGAGAGCAGGCTGCTGCCGCCGTTCTCCTTGCTGGTGTTCCAGCGGTATTGCCCATACCACGGGCCAATGCCGTGGTAGTAATCGACCTCGGCGTAGTGTAGATCGCCGAGCAAGCCCTGATCAATCACCGCTTTGGTCGCGAGAAACTGGCTGGAGTAGCGGCACTCGAAACACACGCAACAATGGACGCCGGCGGCACGGACGGCCTCGCGGATCGCGGCGCAATCATCGAGCAAAAGAGCGAGCGGCTTTTCAAGGATGAGGTGCTTGCCAGCCTTCGCCGCAGCGACCGCATGGGTTTTGTGCTGATTCGGGTATGAGCAAATCGATACCACCGCGATGTCATCGCGCGCGAGCAAGTCGTCGATTTTCGTGTAGCAGGTGATCGCGCTACCGTGTTTCGCCGACAACTCGGTATCGTTTTGCGGGCGCGCAGAACAGATCGCTGCGACCTCAACGCCTTCGATGGCATTGAGCGCGTCGATATGTGCCCCCGCAACCCAGCCGTAGCCAATAATGCCAATTTTCATGCCCGGAGGGTAGCGGCTCGGGCGAGTGTTGGCGAGGCGATTCCGGTCATGCCCGGGGTGCTTCCACCAGCACCTCATGCCGAACTACGACAACAGATCCAAGAGTATCGGAATGCCCTCGACGACGACGACCGTCCACCAAGAAGACTGCCAAGCAAGTGGGACGAACCGATGCTCCACCCTCCTCCCCCCTTCAACCCCGCCCGACAGGTGACGAGAGACGCCGGGATCGAAAAGGCAATTTCCTAGCAATTGACCACACAATATTTTGGAACTTCTGCCCAATGTACCGCGCTCATTGAGCGCGTCCCGGTCCTAGCCAAATTGCTCGGGGAAATCTGGGAAAGGCCAAAGGCGACGATGAATACGGCGTAGCAAGGGCGCGAATTGGCGATTGAAGTTGTCTAGTTTCCACGATCTATTGTCGATGCATGGATGATCAGATCCTCGATACCTACAAACACGCCATCACGCGTCGCCAACTGCTCAGCGCGGGATCAACCGGGATAGGCTCGCTCGCCTTAGGATCGATGCTGGCACCGAAAGCCTTCGCGGCCGACCTCGAGCGGCGCGGGACGAACTTCGCGCCGAAAGCCAAACGTATCATCTTCCTGTTCATGAACGGCGCCCCGTCCCAGCAGGACATGTTCGACTTTAAGCCAAAAATTAACGAGCTCCATGGCAAGGAGCTGTTTAAAAAATACGATCCAAAATCGAAGACCTGGGGAAAGGACGGATTCATCGAGAAGACCCAGCGGCTCACCGGGATGACTTCCGGGCAGAGTTCGTTCCCAATCGCGCGTTCGAACTTTAAGTTTGCCCAGCACGGCCAGAGCCAGGCCTGGATCAGCGAACTCCTGCCGCACACGGCGAAGGTCGCGGACGATCTGTGTTTTGTGAAATCGATGCACACCGAAGCGATTAACCACGATCCCGGCGTGACATTTTTCCAGACCGGCCACCAGCAACCAGGACGCCCGAGCATGGGATCCTGGATGAGCTACGGGCTCGGCACCGACAACAGCAACCTTCCGACCTTCTGCGTATTGATTTCGAATGGCACCGGCCGGCCCGGTAGCCAACCAGTCTACACCAAGCTTTGGAGTAGCGGGTTCCTGCCAAGCGTGCATCAAGGGGTGCAGTTCCGCGGCGGCAAGACGCCGGTGCTGTATCTCAACAGCCAGCCGGGTGAGACCGTCGAGGGCCGTAAAAGAATGATCGGGCGCATCGAAGAGCTCAACCAGATGCAGCTGGAAACCTTCGGCGATCCCGAGATCGCCACACGCATCGCTCAATACGAGATGTCGTTCCGCATGCAGATGTCGGTCCCCGAGGCGACCGATATCAGCAACGAGCCGAAGTCGATCCTCGATCTCTACGGCCCCGAATGCCAGACGCCGGGCAAGTTCGCCGCCAACTGCCTACTCGCCCGCCGCCTCGTCGAACGCGGGGTGCGTTTTGTCCAACTCTACCACCGCGGCTGGGACCAACACAACGGCCTGATCGGTGCCCTGCCGAAACAGTGCAAGGACACCGACCAGGCCTGCGCCGCGCTGGTCTCTGATTTGAAGCAACGCGGTATGCTCGATGACACGCTAGTCGTGTGGGGTGGCGAGTTTGGCCGTACCACCTACTCGCAGGGCGGAGCGGGCAAGGCCGCCAACGGGCGCGACCACCATCCGAGATGTTTCACCTACTGGATGGCCGGCGGCGGCATCCGGCCAGGATTCAGCTATGGCGAGACCGACGAATTCGGCTACAATATCGCCAAAGACCCAGTCCACGTACACGACTTTCAAGCGACCGTCATGCACTTAATGGGGATCGACCACGAACGACTGACCTACAAGCACCAAGGGCGCCGTTTTAGACTAACCGATGTCCACGGCAAGGTGGTCGAACCAATCCTCGCATGATGATGAAACATCTGATTTTACTAACATTTGTCTCCTTACTCGTCGCGGCGAGCAGCCACGCGACCTCTTTCAATGACGACATTCGCCCAATCTTAGCCGATCGCTGTTTCGCCTGTCACGGACCGGACTCCGCATCACGCGAGGCGGATCTTCGGCTCGACCAGGAAGAGTTCGCCAAAGCACAACTCGGCGACAGCGGCGTGTTTCCGATTGTCCCCGGCAAGCCGGAGAGCAGCGCAATCCTCCAACGCCTGAAGAGCCACGATCCAGACGAGGTGATGCCGCCACCAAAATCGAAGCTCACGGTGTCAAAAAAAGAGATCGCCCTGATCGAACAGTGGATCACCGACGGGGCCAAGTGGCAGAGGCACTGGGCCTTCATCCCTCCGCAAAAAGCGACACCGCCCGCCCTCAAAAATAGCACTTGGCCGCGCAATCAAATCGACCACTTCATCTTGGCAAAACTGAAAACACAAAACCTGAAACCGGCGCCCCCGGCGGACAAAGCGCACCTGTTGCGACGCCTGCATTTTGACCTGACCGGCCTGCCGCCGAGCATCGCACAACTGGACGCCTTCCTCGCGGACAAATCTGTAGGCGCGGTCGAGCGAGTGGTCGAGTTCCTGCTCGCTTCACCTGCCTTCGGCGAACGGCTTGCCCTTGAGTGGTTGGACGTCGCCCGCTACGGAGATACCGACGGGCTTTTCGAGGACCACCCGCGCAGCATCTACCCGTGGCGCGACTGGGTGGTTTCCTCCTTCAACCAAAACCTGCCATACAGCGATTTCATCTCATGGCAGCTGGCCGGCGACCTGCTGCCAGAAGCGAACCAGGAACAGAAGATCGCCACCGGCTTCCTTCGCAACAACCCGACCTCCAACGAGGGAGGCATCATCGATGAGGACTACCGCGTCAAATACCTCATCGATCGCATCAACACGACCTCGACCGCGTTCCTCGGACTCACCATGGAATGTTCGCAGTGCCATGATCATAAATTCGACCCGATGACGCAGCGTGAGTACTACCAGATGGGCGGATTCTTCAACAGTCTCGTCGGCAAGGGCAACACCAAAGGTTCGACCGAGCCAACATTGAAAATGTTGGCTCCGGAGCAGCAAAAGCGCCTGGCGCAAATCGATCCGAGGGTCAAGGCGGTGGAGAAAACCTTGAGTGAAACTCCCCCATTGCTAAGCAAAGATTTTGAAAAGTGGCTCGCTGATTTAGCCAAGCCGATCGAGTGGGAATCCCCACGGATCGTCTCGCACAGCGGCCGAGACAAAAAGGAAGCCAAACCGCCCCAGCCAACAAAGCCATCGAAAGTGGCCGGTCGCTTTGTGCGGATCGAACCCGTAAAAGGACACAGCGGATTCGTCACGATCTCGGAAGTCGAGATCTTCTCCGCCGGGAAGAACCTCGCGCGCTCCGGGACGGCGAAGCAGTCGAGCGACTACGGCCCTGGCTCCGCCGCCGGGAAGGCCATCGATGGCACCAAAGATGGCACCTTCGCGTCCTGTTCCTGCACGCTCGAGCAGACGGATCCATGGTTGGAAATCGATCTCGGCGCAGTAAATCTGATCGATCACATCCTGGTCTACAACCGCAATGATGCCTGCCCCGAGCGGCTCGACAATGTGACGGTAAGCATCCTCGATCAGGATCGTAAAGTCACAGCCACCCGTATGATTGGCGACGCACCATTCAAGAGCGAACTCGTCCTCAACCCCGATGCCCCAAAACCGCAATCGCAGAACAAACAATACGAATTGGTAGTCGCGCCCGCGGCGGGTAAGATTGCTTCGCTGAAGTTCGCAAGTATCAGCTCAGCATTTATCGAATCGCTGCGAGTCGAGGTGATCGGAAAGGATGGTAAGGCGCGCCAACTCAAACTTAAAGCGGCCGCGAAGCTGGAGATCGGGAAAGAACCGACGATTGTCGCGCTGGAAAAAACGGCCGAGCTCGCCGCAGGTGAAACCTTGAAGCTCACCGTCACCGGCGACCAGTTCGAGTTGGCGCTCACAAAAGACGAGACGGCAGCTCCTCGCGCTGCCCTGCCGAAGGATCACAATAAGCGTCTAGTGCAATTCCGCAGCACTTGGCCGGGTTTTGCCGAACAGCGCAAGCAGCTGGAAGAACTAAAGAAAGAGAAGACGGCAATCGAAAGCCAAGCCGTTATCACCATGATCGCCGCCGAGCAGCCCAATGCGCGCGTGAATCATATTCTAATGCGCGGCGAATACGACAAACCGGGCGAAGCAGTCGAGACTTCGGCTCCGACAAGCATCATGGAATACTCCGCCGAACTCCCGAAGAACCGTCTCGGCCTGGCGCGCTGGATCATCGACCCCAACAACCCGCTCACCGCGCGCGTCGCGGTGAACCGTTACTGGCAGATGATCTTCGGCTCCGGCATCGTGGTGACCTCCGAAGATTTCGGCACGCAAGGAGACCGGCCGAGCCATCAGGCTCTGCTCGACTACCTCGCAGTCGACTTCGTCGAGTCGGGATGGAGCGTGAAGCACCTGATTCGAATGATGGTCACCTCAGCCAGTTATCGACAGGCGAGCGTGCAATCGCCACAGATCGCCGAAAGCGACCCCGACAACCGTCTGCTGTCGCACGCCCCGCGCCAGCGCCTCGCAGCGGAATCAGTTCGCGACCACGTACTCGCGGTGAGCGGACTGTTAGTCGACACGCGCGGCGGCCCCGGCGTTCACCCCTACCAACCAGCGGCCTTGTTCGGCAGAAACGCGATTGGTTCGTCGAGCGCCTCTTTCAAACAGGGATCGGGGGACGACCTCTATCGGCGCAGCCTCTACACTTACTGGAAGCGCCAGATCCCCGCTGCTAACATGCGGATCTTGGGGGCAGACGGACGCAACTCCTGCCGCACCCGCCGCGAACTCACCAACACCCCGCTCCAAGCATTAGTGTTGCTCAACGGCCCACAATTTGTCGAAGCCGCACGCGCTTTGGGAACGAAGGCGATGAATGAGGGTGGCAAGTCGGTCGAGTCTAGACTCGCTTACGCGTTCCGCCTCTCGACCTCCCGCGCCGCGACCCCGCCTGAACTGGCCATCCTCGTCACCGAGTTTAATGATCGCCTCGGCGAGTTCGAAAAAGACCTCCCGCGCGCCAAGGCCTACCTCGCTGGTGGTGGTGCCCTCATAGTGGCCCCAGATTCCGACCCAGCGCAACTCGCCGCCTACGCCGCCGTGGCGTCCCTCATCCTCAACCTGGATGAGTCGATCTCGAAGAGCTGATGTTTTCATGATTACTTGGAATCGAGGTAAGCTGGACTAGGCATCGCTCGGACTGATGAGCGGGTTGGGACTGATTTTTTAAATCTTGCGATCATGCCATGAAATCTCTGGTGACTTCGGGGTGGTGCTGATTTAGATTTTCTTGGTTTTCCCAACTTGAAGTAGCTTTCTGATGGCTTCGGTCACTCCGAAGATGGAAACCTCGCCCGATGCAGCGGGAAGCGAGAAAATGTCACGGTGTTTGGGGACTAGGGAGCAATCCGAAAATACAATGAGTATAAGATGCAAGCAAGTAGTCCGTTTTCTCACATGGGGTGCGGTGTCAATCGGAGCGATTCTAGCAATTGCATTCGTAGCTACCGTTCAGCCTGGAGGTGATGGCGTTCTGGGTTCTGTTAAGACATCAGATGGTTCCGAGTATGTCGTAGAACAGCGGTGCAATTGGAGTTCGGAGCCGTATACTGTGAATTTTTACATGCGCTCTGCCGACGGCAATTGGGGCTGGTGCTACATTGACCATGAGGCTTCAAGATGGAAAGACGTTGAAGTTTTTTTCGACAAAGCGGCGAACGAGATTGTGGTAACCGAACAGGGCATCCGGCGCGCCTCGTTAGACCGTACTAAGAACACCTTCTGGATCGACAACGGCTCAATCCGGCGTGATTTGAACGCTCCGCAGGGAGACGGTGCTCCGGCTTTCGCAGGGCGCTAGCTGGCGACCGAATCAGCGAACACGAAGCGGAGCAACCACGCACCGCCGGTGAGACTTTCTACGTGGTGCTCCAGGATTAGGCGGCGAGAAATCACGATGAAGGAGGCGACTTCAAACTGCTCTTCAATGGCATCCGCGTCACGCTCAACGGCACCGTGATCACGGATCTCACGAATCTTGAGCTAGAGAAAGGTTGCGATGGCGCTACGCACCCCGACCTTCGACGGGCCAGCGGGCACATCGGCTTTTTGGGGCATCTCAATGCGAAGGAAAAGTCGGGCCCAATCTGGTTCCTCACTATCAGGATCAAGACACTGCTGTGAACCGGCACCAGCGCCATCACAGCGTCCAACCTTTGCGATACCGATACTCGATAAACGGATTGGCCTCGGGAGCTCCCGCAGCCCGCAGAGTTTTCGGATTCCATTCCAGCTTCTTGCCGGAACGAAATGCCACGTTGCCCAGAAGTACCGCTTCCGTCAGCGGTCCGGAATAGTCAAAATTACAGGTGGTCGGCCCGCCGTGTTTACACGCCTCGATCCATTCCAAATGATGACCGATGGAGTCCTTAATGAAGGGTTCCGGGGTGGTGAATCCGGCGAAATCTTTCTCGGGCAGAAGAACATGCTTTCCGTAGTCGCAGAGCAGCATTCCATTGGAACCGACGAAGAGCACGCCGTTGCCCCACGCGGGTAACTTTTTCTCTGCGAATTGCGGGGGGCGCCGCCCCCCGTGATACCAGGTAAGGTTCACCGGCGGCTTGTCACCCCGCGCTGGATAGAGGTAGCGCGCGATCAACCAGTTTGAAGCGCTGTCCGCGTGCACAGGGGGGCCCTCCGCCTCGACGGTGAGAGGATGCCGTAAATTGAGAGCCCAGTGGGGCAGGTCCATGTAGTGGCAACCGATATCGGCAAGTGTCCCACCACCGAATGCCCACCAATGCCGCCAGACAAATGGAAGGTATTCCGGATGATAAGGTCTCTCCTCCGCCGGTCCCAGCCAGAGGTCGTAGTGTAGTCCCTTCGGAACCGGTGGCGTGTCCTTGGGACGTTGCTTGTTGCCTAAGGCTCCATCGACCCACACATGGACCTCGGCGACGGTGCCAATCGCCCCACTCTGGACAAGTTCCACCACCCGTCGATAGTTTGTTCCCGCATGAATCTGGGTTCCCATCTGGGTGACGCACCCATATTCCCGGGCCAGTTCCTGGATGCGTCGGCATTCGGCCACGGTCCGGGTCAGGGGCTTCTCGCAATAAACGTGCCGGCCGCTTCGAATTGCCGCGGCAGTTGCCACGGCGTGGGTATGATCTGGGGTAGCCACCACCACCGCTTCCACATCCTTCTGGTCGAGCAGTCGTCGAAAATCGGTATAGGTCCGGGCGGATGGATGCTTCTGCGCGGCTCCCGCCAGAGCCCCCTCGTTGACATCGCACAGGGCCACAACATTCTGGCTCGAGACATTGTTCAGGTTGTAGGCCCCCTGGTTGGAGACACCGATGACTGCCACGTTCAACTTATCATTGGCTGAGAACCGGCGCTTCGTCTGGGCCGGTGAATCCTCCGCCCACCACAGGGCAGCAGCACCCACCGAGGATTTTTTCAGAAAGCGGCGACGGTTCCAAGGGGGGTTCATGGGTAAATGGATGGGTGACGGCAAATTCCGACCTCTTCTTATTCGCGGTTAGAAGCGGTCATCTTTCAGTTCCATTCTTATCCGATCCTCCAATACGGAAAGGCGGTTGAGGAGTTGCCGTGTGCGCAGAGGAGACCTAGTCTTCGGTCGTGATGATGCACTCGACCCTTCGCTCCTTCTTCCTGTTGATGCTTCTCGGTTCGGGGTGGGCTGTCGCGGGCTCCAAGCTGGGCGACACCGATTTCCCCAAGCCTTCGCCGAGCAGTCGGCATACGAAGAAGATCGCGGCGGTAAAGAACGGCAACTACGATCTGGTCCTCATTGGCGACTCGATTACCCACACCGTGGGCGAACTTGGCGGCAAGTACGAACCGATGAAGGAAGTCTGGAAGAAACACTTCGCCTCACGCAATGCCATCAACCTCGGCTACAATGGCTATCGCACTGAACAGATTCTCTGGAACCTCCAGAATGGAGAACTCGACTTTGCGAGCTCACCCAAGGTGGCGATGATCCTGATTGGGACCAACAACAGCGACGACCGGCACTTTAAAAAAGTTCACACTGCGGAGGAGATCTTTGCCGGGACCAAGGCGATTGTGGACCTGGTCAAGGAGCGGCATCCCACCACCAAGATCCTTGTCCTTCGAATTTTCCCGCGTGGAGGTGATGGCGAAAAGGGAGTGAGTCCACCCGCTTTCAATTCTTCGAAGCAATGTATCGAAACCTGTCGCCGCGCCGGGGAGCTCACCAAGAAACTGGCCGACGGTAAGCAGGTCTTCTGGCTCGATGTGAACCACGTTTTCCTGCGCAAGGATGGGACCATCAATACGGACTTGATGTGGGACTTACTGCATCCGAGTCCGGCCGGTGCGGAAGCTTGGGCGCAGGCCGTAGCGCCGACCCTTGAGAAGTTGATGGCTGACAAACCACCCGCGCTAGAGCGAGTGCTCCTCTGGCAAGACCAAGCGCCGACTGGCGATGGCACGTTCGAGTCAGCCAAGCCTGTCATCACCATTCATCGCCCGGCCAAGGCGAACGGGGCGTCGGCAGTCATCTGTCCTGGTGGTGGATACGGGGGGCTGGTGACCGGAGCGGAGGGTCACGGAATTGCGAAGTGGCTCAACACGCATGGTGTCACCGGGATCGTGCTCGAATATCGTCTTCCACGCGGACGTCAGTTTGTTCCCTTGCTCGATGCACAGCGCGCGATTCGTATCGTCCGCTCGAAAGCCGAGGCCTGGGGTTGTGATCCCAAGCGTATCGGGATCATCGGTTTCTCTGCTGGCGGACATCTGGCCTCCACTGCGGCAACGCATTTCGATGCCGGCAGGGCTGATGCAACGGATCCGATTGAGCGTGTCAGTTCTCGCCCTGATTTTGCAGTGCTGGTGTATCCGGTGATCTCGATGGGCGACAAGGGGCATGGCAGATCGAAACGGAATCTCTTGGGGAACTCTCCCTCGGCAAAGAACGTGGAGTTGTTTTCCAATGAAAAGCAAGTGACAGCGCAATCGTCGCCCACCTATCTTGCCCACGCCTTGGACGATCGGGTTGTCTCTGCCGAGAACAGCAAGATGTTTCACGAGGCCATGAAAGCGAAGAACGTCGCGACACACTACCTCGAACTCCCGTCCGGAGACCACGGACTGAACGGATACAAGGGCCCGATGTGGGATGCCTGGCAAAGCGGTTCCTTGGAATGGCTGGCCTCGCAGAAGATGATCCCGGCGCAGGACTAAATCTCGTCCTTGAAGGGATCGGTGAGGAAAGAGATTTGGTTCCCTCAGCGATTCACTTCGAAAAACAAAATCGACGCGGTCGTCCCCTTGCTCTTGGAGTTTTTCTCTTTAGAGAGGCGCAAGGTCAGCACGTGTTTCCCGGGTTTCAGATCAGTGCCGAAGATGACGCTGCGTGGGTAGTTCAGACCGCCACTGAATCGGTGGAAAAGATCGTGCGTCTTGAAATCACCGCCATCAATACTGACCTCGACCTTGCCGGTATCGGGTCCCGCGAGGATGAACGCGCCGACCGTGCGGCCTTCGAATTCGAGTTTCAATTCAGCGCCGGGGAGATCACCGCGTAGCACTTGATAAGATTCATACTGCCGCCGGATGCCGCCAAGCGGCAACAGCTCGCGCCCGACTTTGCCAATGCTCCATCCTTTCTCAGAAAGTTTTGCCTGCTTGAGCTCGACAAACCCGGCTTGGTCATAGCTGCCGGCATCCAGCGGGGATTGCAACTGCCGCGGCTTGCCACCTTCTTTCGCCAAGCCTGCTTCGAGCGCTGCGGTGATCATGTTCGAGGCGACCTGATAGCCAAATTTCCCCGGATGGGTGCCGCCATAGTCTTTCCAGGTATAGCGCTTCGCTTTCGTGGCATCTGCAATCTCCGCGGCAACGTTGACCGAGATCACGCCGTGATGTTTGGCGACTTCCCCGTGGGCGGCAATCGAGGTCGGCACCTCGCCTTTCTGAATTTTAGCCAGCATCCCCGGATTGACGAAGTGTACCATCACGACCTCGCACTTCAGGTGGTCGCGGTGCACCTGGCGGATGATGCCCTCCATCCCACGGAGGCATTCGCGTTTGGGGTGTCTCGCGTCCTGGTCGTCATTGACCGCGAACTCAACGATGAGGAGATCGACTTCGCCCTTACCAAAGATGTGCGACTCGAGACGGAAGGCGCCACTGGTCGAGCAGGTCGAACCGAGCCCGACCTTGGTCAGGGTGAACTTCACGTCCGGGTATTTCTGCTTCAGCCACGTCGGCACCATCGCGGTGTGCCCGCCGGTGTTCTCGGTGATCGATCCACCGAGGAAGGCGACGTGGCATTTTTTGTCGACCTCGAGCCGGTGTTTCAAATTCTCCATCCCCGCCCGGACGTGGAGGTTAGGATTGTCCGGGGCGATGGTCGCGCTCGGTTCTACCGCCGGTGTCATCTTGGTGACCATGACGAAGGCGAGAATTGAGGTGGCAAGATATCGGGATTTCATGAGAGCCTAGAGTTCGCTATTCTGGGATTCGACGCAAGCCATCCTGTTGCTGGAAAATGCTAATGAGATCTACGTTTCCGCGGTAGTTTCCCGCTGAAGATCTCTCCTGTTTACGGGTTCCTAGCCCTCCGCACCACGTTCACCCCTTTTCCATTTTACCTGTGATTGAAATTTGGCGCGCTTTGGCCCGTATCCTCTTCCGTCGTTTACGCGATCAGATCTAAAATAAGGAATCCCATGAAATTAAGAACTATCATCTTCAGAAGCAGCTTCGCGGTTGCGACGTGTTATGCTGAGCAACCAGGCGAAACCATCTACCAGCAGGGGTTCCTCTCCATCGAGGAGGCACACAAGTCACTTGAGTTGCCGGAAGGATACTCATTGGAACTCATCCTGAGCGAGCCACACATCGAAGAACCGGTAGCCTGTGCCTGGGATGGCAATGGCGTGCTCTATGTCGTTGAGATGCGCACCTACATGCAGACTGCCGATGCCACGGGCGAGCAGGAACCCCGGAGCCGGATCTCTCGTCATGAGGACACTGATGGCGATGGAAAATATGACAAGCATAGTATCTTCATCGACAATATCCTCCTACCACGTGCCGTTCTACCTCTCGACGATCGTGTGATGGTTCACATCACCAACACGCTCGATTTGTGGAACTACCGAGACACCGACGGAGATGGCGTAGCTGACGAGAAGGTCAAGGTTTACGACGGTGGCCACCGCGGTGGCAACATGGAACACCAACCCAGTGGCCTGATCTGGAATCTCGATAACTGGATCTACATCACTTACGAAAACCGGCGCTACCGCTTCACGGATGACAAGCTTGTGATGGAGCGCATCCCCCGTGGCGGGGGGCAATGGGGATTGGGTCAGGATGATTGGGGAAGAATCTACTATTCGACCGGGGGCGGTGAGAATCCCGCCTTCTCTTTCCAGCAGCCCCCCGCTTATGGCTTGCTGGGGTTACCTGGTGAAACGGCGGGAGATTTCCGAGCCGTCTATCCGATTGCAGCGATCCCAGACGTGCAAGGCGGCCGGGGACGTGTCGGCTCCAACGGCGGTCTGAATCGCTTCACCGGCTGTGCCGGACAGGGCGTATTTCGCGGGGACCGCTTACCCGAGGAGATGCGTGGCGACCTGTTTATTCCGGAGCCGGTTGGGCGGCTCATCCGGCGGGCCAAGGTTGAGCGCAAGGACGCTAAAACGGTGCTCACCAATGCACATCCAAAGTCAGAGTTTATCCGCACACAGGATGCCAACTTCCGCCCCTTAGGTGCCGAAACCGCTCCGGACGGCACCATGGTGTTCATCGACATGCATCGTGGGATCATCCAGCAGGGGAGCTGGACCCGCCCGGGAAGCTACCTCCGCGGCATCATCGACAAGTGGGGGCTCGACAAGAACATCGGCAAGGGGCGTCTCTATCGTCTTGTGCACAAGGATTTCAAACCGGGTCCACAACCTCGCATGCTTGAGGAATCGACCATCGAACTGGTGACGCATCTCTCCCATCCAAACGGTTGGTGGCGAGACACCGCGCAGAAACTCATTATCCTTCGCAAGGACCGCGCCTCCGTGGTTCCGGCATTGAAAGAACTCGCTCTCAACGGGAAATACGAACTCGGTCGCGGACACGCGCTCTGGACCCTAGAAGGAATCGGGGCCATTGATGGCACGACTGTTGCGGCCGCATTGCAGGATTCGTCCGCCTTCGTCAAGGTGCAGGCTTTGCGGGTGGGCGAGGCCCTGATGGGAACAGGTGACCAGGCGGTGGTCTCTGCTCTCATGCAACTTGGCGAATCGCGCGGGAAACCCGATGCGGAAGTGTCGACCCAATTGATCAACTCGATCACGATCAGCGGGACCGGCAACGCCGATTTACAAGCTCTGGCCGATGCCACAGCGCAGGCCTTCGCAGACAATGAAGCGGTCAAGGCGGTGGTGCGGATGGGTGAGAACTTACGGGCACAGGCTCGTGCTGCGGCCAAGGCTCGCGAGAAGAACGTCCAGCTTGCCCGTTCCATGGAACACGGAAAAACCATTTTCAGCCAGCTCTGCTACACCTGTCACGGGGCGGATGGCAAGGGCACTCCGGTGCCGGACATACCCGGTCAGACGCTAGCTCCTTCCATGATGGGTGCGTCGCGAATCATCGGCAACGGAAACACCATGGTCCGCACCATCCTGCATGGCCTGACTGGCCCGCTCGATGGCAAAACTTATCCGGGAGTGATGGCACCCATGAATTCACAGGATGATCAGTGGATTGCAGATATTGCCACCTACGTGCGGAATAGTTTCGGCAACAAAGCATCGCCGATTACCAAGGATTTCGTAGCGGCAATACGGAAGAATTCGAAGGAGCGGATAACTCCGTGGACCATGCCGGAACTCGAAGCGCTCAATCCCCCGGTTCTGGTGAATCGTAAATCATGGCAGCTGAGCGCCAGCCATGGTGGAGATGGATGCAAGAACGCGGTCGACGGTGATAGCAAGAGCCGGTGGACAACGAACGGAAATCAAACTCCGAATCAATGGTTCCAGATCGAGTTACCGAAGGTCTCGAAGGTGAGCGAAATCATTCTCGACAGCCGTGATTCCGGATCCGATTACCCTCGTGGTTTCGAGGTGACAGTCTCGCTGGATGGCAAGGGGTGGAGCAAGCCACTCGCCAAGGGATCCGGGAATACTGCGCTGACCACGATTGGCCTTCCCCGTGCGGAGGCGAAGTTCATTCGGATCACGCAGACTGGATCGGCAGACGGCAAATTCTGGTCCATTCATGATCTCCAGATCAAGGGGAAGGAACTCTAACCGCCTTTCATACCTGCCCCCTTCTTCCAGCCACTGATCTCAATCAGATTTCCCATCCCTTGCGATATTCACGACGGAGAAACGCATTGGCTGCAGGATGATTGGGAAAGCTGAATTGGGCGGACCTTGGTGAGCTCTTCCCGCAACTGGGACCGGAGGACGATGGAAGTCTTCATAGGCTTTGGAATTCGCAGTTTGGGGATCCTCGCATAGAGAAATCTATGAGCGGAAGACAACCGAAGCCTTCGGGCCGCAGGCGCGGGAAATGGAGTTGACACAAGTGGTCCTGATTCTAATTTCTTATTCTACGAATGGAAGGTATTCAACAAGTGGATCGTGACTGTTCCGCTTCGTGATCTGTCAGGAGAGGTAATCGTGGGCCGTATCCCCAGAGAAACCTTTCCCGCCTGCGCAGACCCGCCTTCCGCATCGGTGACCGACAAGCGGAAGCGCCCGATCAGGTCGTGTTTGAGATCGCCAATCCCATCGATGTCACGGCTGGTGGCAAGTTAGCAATCACCCTAAAACAACGGCATCCTCCCAAGCATACGAGGATGAGAATGCTACCCCTACTATTTTTAGTGCTGATAGCACCTATGCTTCAAGCGGACGAATACTTCACGACCAAGGGCGAATCCATCTTAAAGGAACGATGCTGAAACTCAACTACCACCATCATTAAGAACGACCGAATTGATCGAGTCCGGTATCGCTTTCAATACAAAGCAACAAATCGTCCGACACCTTAAAATGCTGATCTCTCCCAGGGCCAGACATCGTATCCCTCCCCCACCCGACCAGGTTCACACCAGAATATGACTTGATGCTCCCCCAGTGTTCCCGATACCTTGGCGGAGTGAAAGCACTCGTAGTTTCCCTAGCCACCGCCGTTTTTCTCTCCTCCTGCGCACAGCAGTCGCTCACCAACGACGCCTACAACAAGGCCGAAGTCGGATTGGCCCTGGCTGTTGAATATGGCAAGGTCACCTCCCTGCGCAATGTCGCCATCGAAGGTGGAACCACTGGTGGAGCCATTCTTGGAGGTGTTGCCGGCGGACTCCTCGGCAAAGAGATCGGTCACGGAGCAGGGAGCACCGCAGCAAAAATCGGAGGAGCCCTCCTCGGAACCGCAATTGGCTCCCATGTCCAAAAATCAGCAGGCTCCAAGCAAGGCCTTCAGATCGAAGTCCGCCTCGACAGCGGCAAGGCCCTCTCCGTCGTCCAAGAAGCCAACCCGCGCGAAGCCTTCAATGTCGGAGACCGCGTCCGCGTTTACTCCGGTAGAGGCAGGCGCACCCGCGTGTCCCACTAAGCGCCAATACCACCTCTAAACTTAGAAGACGCGGATCTCGAAGATTCCTGGCCCACCCGAAGAGGGCCAAGCACAACCGCCATGAAGGAAAATCCGCCGATTACCCGTCGGCGAGTGGTTTCTGGCGGTGCAGAATGCGATCGCCACCGCATCAATCAGCCGCTCTCTCTTCTTCCCCTTCGATCAGGCCAATCGCTCCAGCAGCGTGCGGTCATCGAGCGAGCAACGAGAGGAGCATCTCGAAATGTGGATGCTCGTCGGCGACCCCGCGACACGGCTGTTCTAGCTGGAATCGCAGAAGCTTAGGGATGTGAAAAAGAGGCCGATATCGCAGAAGGGGCCCAAACCAGTTCTTGGTATGGCAGGAAGGAGAAACACCTCCCAAGTATCCGGTGCCTTCTTAAGCAACTCCGCCCGGTGCCAATCCTCATCATTAAAAGGATCGACCTCCTTCTCCTACCCAAAACACACCCCTCTAAAAACACAGGCCTCAAAAAGAATATCCTCTCTCTAACACAAGCAATGACAACTTGACCACCACCGAACTTGGCCCAAGGTTGCCCTTAATCACTTTCCCTGATGAACCCAATCCACACCCTCCTGCTCTTCGCAGCTTCCACCTTCTTCCTCTTCGGCCACGGGACCGTGACCAGCCCAATCAGCCGGGTTTATACCATCTACCAGGAAGGCCCGGACTCACCGGAGACCCCTTCCGCGATGGCTGCAATCGCCCTCGCCGGGACAAATCAATATTACACTTGGAACCAAGTCTCAAAGAACATCGCGAACTACGCCGACCCCGACCTCGCCACCACCTATTCTTCCGTCATCCCAGATGGAAAATTGGCTTCAGGTGACAGTGGCTCCGGCTTGAATTTTTCCGGCATGGACCTCGTCTCGAATACTTGGGATTGGCCCGCCACCCCGGTGAGCGCGGGCGTCCTGCCCATCACCTGGACCGCGACCGCACCTCATGACCCCTCTTATTTCAAAGCTTGGATCACCACTGCCGACTACGATCACAAGCAACCAATCTCGTGGGACAAGATGGAATTCCTCGGACAAATCAATTCAGGGATCGGCGGCTTCACCACCTCGGGCAATGAATATCTCTTCAACGTCACCCTCCCCGAGCGCACGGGCCGTCACGTCCTTTACATCGGTTGGCAACGGATCGATCCCGTCGGCGAATGCTTCTTCTCCACCTCTGACATCCTCTTCGGAGATTCCATTGATCCAGCCGCCCCCCCGGTGGTGAGCATTACGAGTGGAACCGTCGTAGAGGACGCAGATTCGATTGATCTCACCATCTCTCTAAACCGTGTTGCGAATCCAGACGAAACAGCCTCTGTGAACTACACCACTTCGAATGGTTCGGCAGGAGTCTCCGACTTCACCTCCTCCTCCGGAACCCTAACCTTCGCAGCCGGAGAACTGAGCAAAACAATCACCCTCTCCATCATCGATGACGCCGAAGAGGAGACCGCCGAAATCTTCATGGTGACCCTGAGTTCACCCGTCAATGCCACCCTCGGAGCTGCTACCGCCAATGTCACCATCACCGATGATGACGCCCCACCCCCGCCAGCCGATCCCGGCTCGGTCATCTTTGAAAAAACCGCAGACTGGGGAAGCGGTTACCAAGGATGGCTGCGCATCACCAACACCGGCACCGAAGCCTGGACCAACCCCACCGTCACTTTTGATCTCAATCAACCCATCAGCTTCCTCGGACCCGGAACCGAAATCAGTGACGGCGCAGGAGGCTGGACCGTCACCGGGATTAATCAAACCATCGCCCCCAGTGAGATCTTGAGTCTCGACTTCGTCATTCAGCCCGTCTTTGCCGCCGATCCCCGGGGCCCTGCGAACGTGAAGATAAACGGAGCTGTCCTTGGCGATACTCCACCAAGCATTTCCATCAGTGACACCTCGGTCCCCGAAGGAAACAGCACAGACGCCACCGCCGTCATCGACCTCACCTTGAGCAAAGCCGCGACTGAAGCAATTCACCTCGCTTACACCACGGTTGATGGATCGGCAGTCGCTGGAACAGACTACCGAAGCACCTCCGGAACAGTCGTTTTCGCAATTGGCGAGACAACAAAACAAATCTCCGTTTCTTACGACGGCGACACCATTGCCGAAGCGGACAAGGACTTTCAAATCCTCCTCTCCGGCGTAACCGGCCAGGATCTCCCGACCTTCACCAACACCAGTGCCAACGTCACTTTCATCGATGATGATCGCCCCGCCGTCATGACTGCAACCAGTGACATCGTTATGGAAGGCGACAACGGAACGACAGATTTGACCTTCAACGTCAACCTCAGTCGCGCGCCTTTGCCCGACCAAGTTGTCTCCGTGAGTTACCACGCTCACGGCCACGGTGCGACGCCTGGCATCGACTTTAAAAAGACCCACGGCACCTTGACCTTTGCACCCGGCGAGTCTTCCAAAACGATCACCGTCCCCGTCATTGGCGACACCGTGGATGAGAAACTTGAGCTCCTCATGCTTCACTTTTCCCTTCCGGTTGGACTCATTATGAACACCTCGGAAGTGGTTGGGCAGATCATTGACAACGACATCGGCACCAGTGGCTTCGGCAACCAAAGAGTCGTCGCATACGTCGATGCCACTAGCGGTGCTCCCGTCTTTCCTCCAGCGGATCGTGTCACTCACATCATGTATGCCTTCGCCAATCTGAATGCCAATGGCACGCTCACGATTGCAGGTCCGGGTCTCGCAGGCTTCACCGCATTGAAGACTCAAAACCCCGACCTCAAAATCGGCCTCTCCATCGGAGGATGGACCTGGTCGGATCACTTCACCGCAGTTGCTGCCAGCCCGACCCTGAGGCAAACCTTCGCCACCGCATGCCGAAACATCATCGAAACAACAGGGATCGATGGCATCGATATCGACTGGGAATGGCCCGGCGTCGCCGGTGGCCCGGGAACTACTCCCTCAGCCCGAGACGGCGCAAACTACACCCTCCTCTTGCAAACCTTGCGCAATGAATTGGACGACCTCGAAGCCGATGATGGCATCGAAAAACACTACGAGATCACCGCCTTCACCACCGCCAGCCCCGCAGGGATTGCCCAACTTGAATTGTCGGCCCTGTCCGGGATTTTTGACTTCGTCAATGCCCAGGCCTACGACCTGCATGGTCCTTGGAATCCTGTCACCGGCCACAATGCCGGACTCCATCACAACTCCGCCGACCCCACCGACAACCGTCTCAATATCGAGGTCATCCTCGGCCAATACCTCGCCGGCGGATTCACCAAGGACCAACTGCTCATCGGAGCCCCCTTTTACGCCCGCACTTTTAATGGCACCGCCAACACTGCGAGTGGAGCTTTCCAAACTCACAATGGTAGCGGAGCCACACCCCTCTACCGTGACCTTGGATCTCGACTGGCGAACCAAGTCCGCCATTGGGACCCCATCGCCAAAGTTCCTTTTCTCTACAATCAAACGACCGGCGAATGGACCTCCTATGACGATCCTCAAGCAATGTCTGAAAAAGCATCCTACAGCATCGAGGAAGGATTCGGCGGCGTGTATTATTGGGAAAGCTCTGGCGACACCGCCGACCGTCAGCTCCTCACCACCATCTCCGACACCCTTGCCTATCCCCAGACTGATACCGATGAAGACGGGATCCTCGACAGCTGGGAAAGGACTCACTTTGGTGACCTCACCACCGCCAATCAGACCACCGACTGGGATCTCGACAGATCCGCAGACATTGCCGAGTCCCACTTCCTCACCGACCCCAAGGACCACACAATCTTCCCCAACATCCAGTCCATTCCCATCAACTCAGACGGTCACTTCGGCACCTTCCAAACCGTCACCGGAGTGACCTACCTCATCGCGCGTTCCCTCAGCCTCATCGACTGGGAGCCACACGGCAGTGTCTTTGTCGGCGACGGCTCCACCATCATCATCACCTACGAACCCACCCAAGATCACCTCTACTTCCGAATCCAAGCCATCGGGAGATAGCTTCTCGAGACGTTTTCAAGATACAAAACCCACCAGTCCCCTTTCACCCCCCTCCGCTCCGGTCCAAAGGCGGCTTCAAGGCCATCCCGCCAAAAGTAAATTCCTAGCAGTTCACCTCTCCGTCAAAAGCAAATTCCTGCAGTAAGAGAAAAGGCCGAATCGCACTGTGCGCTCCGACCTTGGAAAGAAATTATCTACGCCAGATTCTAAAGAAGACGGCGGCTGAAGAACAGACTATTCACCGGTGGCACGGACTCGATAGAAGAATTTTTCGCTGCCTGCAGCAGCTCCGGGGTCGGTGTAGGATTGAATCTCGGATTCCGCCAACAGAAAATCTTCGATCTCCAGCCATCCGCCAGGCTCTCCGGTGGGGAGCATCGTTGTGCTGCGCTCAATAAAATAGGTTCTTCCGACCTTAGCTTGGAAGCTGAAGGTCACGTCGTTGGATTGTGAATCCACCGAAATTTCCGTGATGACAAGATCACTATTAGCTCCTGCGTCGATGTCCAGCTTTGCATAGTCCAGACTGCTCCAGCGTGCGTTGCCAGTGCCCTGGCTCTTAACTTCGACATAGTGGTCGAACCCAGGTCCGAGCTCGGCCACGCCGCCCAAATCATCAAGAGCAAATTCCCAACTTTGCGCGGCATCTAGATCGTCTTCGGAGTGAGGTTGCATTTCTCCGATTTGTTGTCCATCGACGAAGAAGGTCAGGTCGTATCCAGAGGTTTCTGCAGCGCCGTTATCATCGAGGTTGTAGAAATCGATGCTGAAAATGAAGTTGTCGTTACGACCAACAGACTCCGGCAAATTAAAGTGCCATCGCATATTGGGGTCACCGCCGGTCAATGCCCTATCGTAGTAGCGCTCATTGGCTGCCACAATACCGACGGGATCGTAATCACCTCCATCGACAACAGTGTTGTAAACACCTGCAAAATAGAAATCATCATCGGTATCACGGGTAGCACCAGCTCCACCAGTATTGGCAGGGTTTCCTGGCAAGAAATCCTCCCCGGATTCTTGGACCGCCGAGACGAAAAAATCGATTCCATTAAAGAAGGCAGGATCGGTGAGGGCGGCGTCCTGCGTGCTATCGTCAGTTCCGATGAACCACAAAGTCCCCTCATCGCTGAAAGGCACTAAAATCCGGGCACTAAGGAATACGACCTTAGAGTCATCCGAGGTGTCATTGGAAGTCACCGTTAAGGTGGAGGAAAGGCTTTCCTCGATCGCGCCAGGAGTAACGATAACCTCGATTTGCGATTCAGCTCCAGGTGCCACGGTGATAGGCAGAGCTGGCGCAACAATAGAGAAGGAGTCGGGATTGACACCTGCGAGCGTAAGCTCAGTGATGACTAGATTCTGTGTTAGCCCAGAATTTGTAAAAACGATGGTTTCGGTGGACGCTTCGCCTCCCAATGGAATGTCACCAAAGTTGACTGCTGTCGCTAAGGAGATGTTCGGGTCATCTTCAACGATGGGGTCAGATGAGACTTCCAGCTGAACATAGTCAAGACTGGTCCAGCGGGCGCTGCCCGTCGGAGTGCTCCTTACTTCAACGTAGTGATCAAATCCCGGACCAACCTCCTCGGCGCCACCCAAGTCATCCAAGTCAAAGTCCCAGCCTTGTGCTGTCGCGAGATCAACATCCAAATGGGGTTGCATTTCCCCGATCTGTTTCCCATCTACCCAGAAAGTGAGCTCGTAGCTTGAGATGTCTGCGGCGTTTGATTCGCTCAAATTGTAAAAGTCAATTGTGAAGGTGAAGTGGTCTTCAGCTGTCACGGTTTCGGGAACATTAAAGTGCCAGCGCATATTTGGGTCACCGCCGGTTAAAGCGCGATCATAGTAGGATTCATTTTCCGAAACGACACCGACAGGAACATAGACACCATCGCCAGCCGCAGTCGTATAAACTCCCGCAAAATAGAAATCATCATCAATATCACGCCCAGCACCACCATTTGCGCCGCCAGTATTCGCCGGGCTGCCGGGTAGATCTTGGAGACCGGTTTCCTGAACTCCTGAGACATTGAAGTCTACGCCATTCAGCGTGGCAAGATCGTTCAATCCGTTTACAGCATCACCATTGCCGTCTTGGACTCCATCATCTACTCCAATACTCCAGATCACTGCAGCATTGGCCGGAATCGCCAACAGCCCTAAGATTGCATAATATTTCATATTCATATCAAAACCTACTTTATTAAAAAAATCGTCAGAGTTCAACGGGAAACTAGAGCGGTTGCGTTTTTTTAAATTGAGCGTTGTGGCGAAAATCTAAATTTGCTTCCCTAATCCTGATGAAATTGGGTGTTTCAATCATTGCCTCCACGATCATCGTGAGCGGGTTGACTTTTTTCTTTTTAAGAGAAGGCGACCGCGAGGATCTCTCGGGTGATCAGGTCTCCGGGCGAATTCAAGGGCTTGTGGCGAGTGAAGAACTTATCCTGGACTTCACGAAGGAGCTTAAAGCAATTACCCGAGATCTCAAAAATTTCAGCGAACCAACTCCAGATTCTGCTTCACTGAAAGAATTAGCTTCCGTGTGGACCGACGGAGTCGATTTTTTTGATAGCGCCTCTCTGAAGATTGTGAAGGGAGAGTTTCTGTCTGAGAATCAGGACGATTATGTGGCTGAAGTCGCATTTCATGCAGTGGTTCGGACTCAGAGCAAAAAATGGAAGGAGAGCTCCTCTTCTTATCGGGTCCAATGGTCCAGAAAAGAGGGGCGATATGAAATGAACGATTGGACCTTGATCCGGGAGGTCGATAAGCCGGAAATATCTCGGAAATATTTTCGTGATCGTTTGGTCGAGGCTTTGCCTGATCTCCCGACACGTCGACTGCTCACTCAATCCGAACATCGAAGGGCCTTGAATTACCATTACAGTACCAATAAAAAAATGGCCCCCGCTCAAGATTTTGAACCCATTGCGATGGGCTTTAAGCCTGCGGTCTCAGTGGTCGACGTTGATAACGACGGGTGGGACGATGTTTATATCATGGTCCGTCTGGGGAAAAATTTGTTCCTGCACAATCAAGGTGACGGGACTTTTGTGGAAAAGGCTTCTGCGCTTGAGCTTTCGTTGCCGGGCAATTCCACCTGCGGAATATTTGCGGATTTTGACAATGACGGAGATCCAGATCTCATGCTCGGAAGAAGTATTGAGCGAATGACTTATCTCGAGAATGTCAAAGGTCGGTTTCGGGTCGTCGAACAAAAAAAGACGGACCTTCCTTTTTTAGCGACTTCTCTCGCTGCGGCAGATTATGACGGAGACGGTCTCCTTGATCTTTATGTCACGACCTATCGTCGGGGGAATCTGACCGGGAGCATTCCTGGGTTTGGGGGAGAGGAAGGGACAGATTGGTGTTCAAAATACCTGACGGCTGAGGAGGCACGGGTCTTCCGCAAAAAGTATCGGGAATCTCGTCAAGAATCTCATGGGGGGTACCTGAATCAAACGGGTCCTCCTAATTGGCTTCTTAAGAATATGGGGAATGGTCAGTTCGAAAGAGTTCATTCTGACTCCTCAATCAGTAGCTGGAAAAATTCCCTACAAGCGACATGGGGGGATTTTGATGAGGATGGAGATCCCGATCTTGCGGTGGCAAACGACTGGGCGGTAGACCACCTTTTTCGCAATGATGGAAAGGAGGGGTTCGTCGATATTGCTTCTCAAACTGGCTTGGACCAGATGGGTTTTGGGATGGGAGCGTGTTGGGGGGACTACGATGGGGACGGTAGAGATGATCTTTTTGTGACCAATATGTTTAGCAAAGCAGGTCAACGGGTTTTAGGCGATTTCGCAGAGGTTGATCCCCGTTTTGTCGAGGCGGCGTCCGGTAATTTTCTCTACCGCCAGAATGGCGGGAAGTTCGAACAGCTTGCCGGATATGGAGGGTCGATGATCCCTGTTGCCAGATCTGGTTGGTCCTGGGGTGGCCAATTTGTTGATATCGATAACGATCGGGATCTCGATATTCACGTCTTGAGTGGTTATTTTACCGCCCCTCGTTCTTTCGAATCGGATATTGATTTGTGAAGTAACCTTTGGCGCACGGTCGTGCGGCAGGATGAAAATATCGGAGGCACACTCCGTGAATCCGAAGCTTGGGATCGCGACCCTCAAACAGGGAGAGTCGATGACTTACTGGACGCCCGTGTCGAAGCTGGTGATGAGTTGGTTGACGGTAAACTTCGCGTTCACTCTCTGAGTGGTCACGAGCGAAACAAGCTTTACTTAAATGACGGGACTGGTTCGAACTTTTCAGACCAGTCCGGCCTTTCTGGCTTGGATGATGAATCTGATGGACGGGCATTTGCCGTCTTCGATTATGACCGGGACGGGTGGAGTGACATCGTTTCGGTAAATGCGATGAACCCGCTGACACGGCTGTTTCACAATGAAATGAGTGATGAAGATCGGAGCGGTAACTTTATCGCCCTTTCTTTCAGGGGAGGTAATCGCACTGCCACCGCATCAGATTGGAGTAATCGTGATGGATACGGTACTCGCATTGAAATTAGGAAAGGAGAAGAGATGATCGAGAGAGAGCACCGCTGCGGCCAGGGCTACGGTTCTCAAAATAGCGCTGTGATGATCGTGGGATTAGGCGATTGGGAAGAGATTGATGAGCTGATCGTAAGGTGGCCGTCTGGAAGAAAATCAACGGTTACCAAGGTGAAGCATGGAGAGTGGTTGACCGTCGACGAGCGGGGTGGCGAGGAACGGAAACCCTACCGCCGGGACGTGGAATTAAAACAGAAGTCTTTGCTGGGAAAAGCGACCTTCCCGCTCGGATATCTATCAAAATCTCGTTTGACGGTTTGGAAGGGAATGGCCACGTGGTGTCCCGCTTGCGCTCGTTACCGTCCTCATTTCGAGCAGCTCAAAGCGATGACGCAGGGGCTTGGCGTGGAATTTCGTGGCTTTCCTCTCGATGAAAAAGAAGGCCGCGAAGCACTAGTCGCTTATCAGAATAAGCACGACCTCCCGTATAATTTACAGACGGACCTCTCGAGGTTGGACCGTAAAAAAGCAGAAGTGTTTCTTCAGCGTTGGATCGGAGCCGCTGAGCTGCCGTATCCCACATCTGTCGTAACGAACCAGCGAGGAGAGATTCTTTGGGCAGGTGCGGGGGCTCCGACGGTGTCAGAGCTCCGCCGTTTTCTTGCCGCCGAGTGATGAACATATCCCCCCTTTCACCCCCTCCGCTCCGGTCCAAGAGCGGCGAAGCGTGCAGACTCCCGGTGGGCCCAGCGCATTCATTGGAGCAACCGGAGAAAGCTATTCCGCGCTTAGCGCAAGAATTGGGATCTCCCATCCGAAATCGACCCGCACCCTCTTGAGCACTCCGAACCTGATCGCCCTTCATCCGAAAATTCGCCAGCGCTGGGCTAGTCTTACAAGTCTGATCGTCGTTGAAACCGACACCATAATCGTAACGACGGGAAAGAAGCGCATAAAAGAAAGACGCTACTACCTCAGCAGCAAAGAGGAGTCGGCGGCCTACTTTCAAAAAGTGATCCGCCAGCATTGGAGTATCGAAAATCAATGCCACTGGGTTCTGGACCCCTGCTTCCGTGAAGATCACAACCAAATCCGCAAGGCCAACGCAGCCAAGAATCTTGGGACAGTGCGCCGCATCGTCCTCAACACCCTCAAAGAAGACCCCGGAATCAAAGGCAGCCTCCCGGCAAAACCCCGCTGCGCGCTCATGAACCGCACCTACCGGGAACGCCTCCTCTCCCTAGCTTGATCGCCCTGACGCCAGGGCTAGAAGAATCTCATTGACGCATGGTGACGGAATTGTCATATTACCCGCACTCTAATCGTCATACGGCGATCGAGTTACACAGAATTACATTTGAAATCATGAAGAAAACAACAAAAATTGCAGTGTTTGCTGCCCTCAGTCTTGGAGTTGCTCAAGGAGCGCTCGTCACTGAGTATATTAACGGGGGCACAGGGAGCTCAACGTCTTTGGCCGGAGTCCACACTCTTGGTGACGATACTGCAGCTGGTGATTTTTGGAACGGTGGAGACACTGGAACATATCTTCATGAGAGTGCCAGGGTGACCGGGAGTTTCTCGGCAGTCGTTCGTGTTGTTGGTCAATCCGAAGCTGCCAGTGGTCGCTGGGGCAAGGCCGGAATCATGGCTCGTAACAGTCTCCTTCCCGGTAGCTCCAATGGGATGGCCCAACTAGCGACTGGCAACGGCTCTCAACCCGGGGGTGCAAACCCTGTGCCGGTCCGTCTTGCAGGTCGCCTCTTCAATGACGGTAACGGAGGATTTGAGGATGCCGTGGGCAATGATGGAGGTGATATTTCCAACAATGTCTTCCTCACTGACGGTGGCGTGAATGTTTCTTGGCTTCGCCTCGATTACAATGATGTGACCAACGAATTCACCTCTGGATTTGCGCCAGATGTCGACGGTGTCGCTGGATCTTGGGCATTCTCGGGTGCCCGGAGTGACGTTGAAGATACAAATTCGGCCGATGGTTGGTATGTGGGAATGGCCTACAGTAGCCACAGTGATATGGCGATTGGCGGTGTCGAAGGGATTCACACGGTTTCTTTCGACAACTTCAGCATTTCTCAGTCTCAGATTCCTGAGCCTTCAACGAGCCTCCTCGGCCTCGGTGCTCTTGGCTTTCTTGCGATCCGTCGCAAGCGATAGAGAAAAGATCTTGGATTTAATTTTTAAGCCGTCGGAGAGATCCGGCGGCTTTTTGTTGGCCTCAACCGACCGATCAGTTAGTTTTTATCCCTCGATCTTTATGCTGAAGAAGCTCATTTTTTTTCTCCCGATCTGCGCGATCGCCCAAGAGACTCCCGCCCCGCTTTCTGTGATCCCCGGATTGGAAAAGAACCGTTTTGATTCGGCGATCCGCTCGGTGGCCGAGCTCGATGATCCCACCGTCGATGGCTGGAGCACCGAGGCTTTTAATGAAACTTCCGGTGAGCAATTTAACAAGATCGCCGATTTCCTGGCCTCGGATCACAAGACTTTTCCTGAAGGCCTAGCGCATCCCGCTTTTCGGCTGATGGCCTCTCCTGCCAGAGGCGCGACCTCCGCGTTTCAAGATCAATCACTCTCGCTTTTGAGAGCGGCCTCGCCTGATCTGGAGATCTCGGAGAGCTTTCAAAAAGCGCTCACCGAATTAGCGGCACCCCTCGCCGGACTTAGCGAGATTCGTTCCAAGTTTAAAACAATCCGGGTGGAGCCTGGTGACGAGGGCACGACCACCGTGACCTACGTGCAAATCGGGGGGCGTGACCCCTCGAAAGCAGTGCAACTCAACGCGACCTGGAAATGTCTCTGGGATCCTTCCAGCGACCCTCCATTACTGAAGAGCATCGAGGTGTCGAATGATGACCAGGTGAGTCATTCCTTAAAAAACGGTCAGTCAATTTTCTCGGAGTGCACCCGTTCGGTTTTTCAAAATCCCGAGACCTTTGATCGTCAGTTGATCTATGGCATTGACCATTGGACCTCCCGATTTGATGGCGCGATTGCCCGTCCGGCTGCGGGGCATGGCTTGGCGATTGGGGATGTCAACGGGGATGGACTGGAAGACCTTTACCTTTGCCAGCCGCCCGCCTTGCCCAATCTCCTGTTGATCCAAAATCTGGACGGCACCGTCACGGACACCGCCCTCGCCGCCGGGGTGAACTGGCATGAAGAGACCCGGGCGGCTTTGTTAAACGATCTCGACAACGATGGTGATCTCGATCTTGTCGCAGTCCTCGGCAGCAAGGTCGTGGTGCAAGCGAACGATGGAAGCGGGAAGTTTGAATTGAAAACCGTGATCGATTCGGCCAGCAGCCTCTTTTCGATCAATGCCATCGACTATGACGGCGATCAGGATCTCGATCTTTTTATCTGTGGCTATACCCTGAGTTCGGGTGTGAATCTCGACGATGTCTTTGCCAATCCCATGCCCTTTGAGGATGCCAACAACGGGGCACCCAATCTGATTCTACGGAACGAAGGGGGGTGGAATTTCACGGACGTCACCAGCGAAGTTGGGCTGGATCAAAACAACATGCGCTTCAGCTACGCCTCTTCCTGGGATGACTTCGACCGCGATGGTGATCTTGATCTCTACGTCGCGAATGATTTTGGCCGTAACAATCTTTATCGGAACGATGGCGGCAAGTTCACCGATGTCGCGGGCGACTTGGGGGTGGAGGATATTGGGCCGGGAATGTCGGCATCCTGGGGCGACTACAACAACGATGGCTTTCCCGATATTTACGTCAGCAACATGTTCTCGTCGGCCGGCAATCGCATCACCACTCAGTCACAATTCAAAGCCGGATTGAAGGAGGAGGATAAGTTGGATTTCCGTCGTCATGCCCGGGGGAATTCTCTCTTTAGAAATCGAGGCGACGGAACCTTTGAGGACGTCAGCGTGGAGCTTGGCGTGACCCTGGGTCGTTGGGCTTGGGGGTCGACTTTTGTGGACATGAACAACGATGGTTGGGAGGATCTTTATGTCACCAACGGCTTTCTAACGGCGCAGGGGAAAGACCGGGATTTGTGAAGTTTCATGTGGCGCCAGGTCGTGGCGCAATCTCCCGGAGCCAATGCTCCAGATGGCGAAGTCCTCCGCTATGATGTCGGTTGGAAGGCTCTGAATACGATGCTCAAAACCGGACGCTCGTTAAGTGGACACGAGCGCAATTGCGCTTTTTTAAATACCGGAGGTGCCCGCTTCGCCGATGTGTCCCAGGTGACTGGGCTCGACTTTGATGACGATGGCCGCGCCATCGCGACGGTGGATTGGGACCAAGATGGGGATCTCGATTTTTGGATTGTGAACCGCACGGCCCCCCAGGTTCGCTTCCTTCGAAACAATACCGATGACGCCAATCACTTCATCCAGTTCCAGCTTCGCGGAACACGGTGCAATCGTGATGCCATCGGAGCGCGCTTGGAGATTCGGTTCAAAGGAAACCTCAAACCTCGCATCCAGACGGTTCGATCAGGTGGGGGCTACCTTTCGCATTCTTCCAAGTGGCTTCACTTTGGCCTCGGAAAGACCAAGCCAGAAATTGATTTCCTCACCGTCGTTTGGCCGGATGGTTCCACCGAATCCCTTCCTTCTGTCCCGACGGATCAACGTTATACCATCGTTCAAGGAGGTGGGCGGGCCCTTGCCGCGGATTCGAAAAAAAGAACGATCGCACTGACTCCGGGAAAGATCGAGCCCCCCGTAGTCACGGATCAAGCCCGCATCGTTTTGATTCAACCCTTGCCCATTCCAGGGATGGAGTTTTCGGGCCGGGATGGATCGGTGCAATCGGTCATTCCGAGCGATGGAAAACCCCGGTTGGTCACTTTGTGGGCAAGTTGGTGTCCCTGTTGTATGGGCGAACTCGAGGAGTGGAAGGCTGAGCATGAGACCTTCAAAAATGCCGGGCTGGAAGTGGTGGCGATCAACATCGAACCCAAGGTTGATCAACAACAAGCGGGTCTCGTTTTTGCGGAAAAGAAGTTTCCCTTCACCCTCGGATTTGGTTCCGAAAAAATCGGCGAACAATTGGACGTTGTCCAGCGCGCCATCCTCAGTCGACAAAGCCCCTTACCGCTTCCGAGTAGTTTCCTCATCGATGGCAAGGGTCAGCTTTGCGTGATTTACAAAGGCCCTGTTTCTCCAGAGCAGGTGGCGCAGGATGTTCAAATCATGGGTGCGCCCTTGGACCGAGTCCTAGCGGCCAGCAGTCCGTTTCCTGGGAAGTGGCTCGGAATTCCATCCGGATCGTCACCCAACTCGCTTGCGATTCGCTTTGTGGAAGGGGGCTTCACCGCCGAAGCGGAATCATACCTCAAGCGCTTAATCGACGGGGGCACGGAGAGTCCCACTTTTAATGCGGGCAGCGCTTTCATCCTCCTTGGAGCCATTTTTGTTGATCAAAAGCGCTTTCCAGAGGCCGCCAAGGCCTTTCAAAAAACCCTCGAGTCAGATCCCGACCATCGCCAGGCCTCCATCGAACTTGCCGGGGTCTTGATGGAGATGGGCCAGCCAAAGGAGGCGGTTCCTCATTACCTCAAAGCGATTGAACGCCGACAAGATGATCCGGAACTCCACTTCAAGTTGGCTCTTGCCTATCTCCGTTCCCGCGATCTCGGCAAGGGCATCTCTTCCCTAGAATTCTCCCTTCAATTACGGTCCACTCCGCTCGCTCACTACAACCTTGGGAATGCCCTTCTCGGAACCGGGAAAGTGAAGGAAGCGATGGCGAACTATTCCGCCGCGATTGAACTCGATCCCAACCTAATTCCTGCGGCCAATAATCTCGCTTGGCTCCTGTCGACCACCCCAAACGACGCTCTGCGTGACGGAGCCCGGGCAGTCGAACTTGCCCGAAAAATTTGTGCTTTCCCCGCTCAGCGCACTCCCTCCAGTCTCGATACGCTGGGAGTAGCGTATGCCGAGGCCGGTCGCTTTCCGGAAGCGATCAAGGTCGTGGAGGAAGCGCTCACGTTGGTGCAAAACCCGCTCGAGCGAGCGAGCTTCCAACAACGACTCTCTCTCTACGAATCTCACAAACCTCACCGCGAATGATGAAACGTCTTTCCTTGCTCTTCCTCGCTCTCGTTTCCTGTTCCGAAAAAAAAGAAGCAGGCCCTGTGATTGAGAAAGATGTCGATCCGGTCGTGGTCGATGATCTCGCGATTCTTCCCGTGGCGGAGGCTCAGAGCTACGACAAAGCCCTCCACGAAATCGTGGTTCGCGAGGATCCCACGCTCGATGGCTGGGATTCGGAAGCCTTCGCGGAAGCGGCGATGAAGCAGTTTAAGATTCTCGGGAAGACCCTCATTGCAGGTCCTCCGCTTTTGACGAGTGGCGTCATCGCGCCAAGTCCCAACGAAGTTGGCATTGTCCCTGATCTCGACCGGAAAATTTATGATCAGGAGGGCTTGTCGATTATCTCGGGAGGCGGACCAGCAAGCTTGACCGCGCCTTTCTTCACCGATCCCATTGACCCTTGGATCAAGTTCAAGATTGTCGATGTGGAACTCAAGGGTAAGATGGCCGTGACCGATATTCTCGTTCAAGCCTCGGGCAAAAAATCCGAGGGCTCGATCCAGCAGGTGAATGCCAAATGGCAGGTCTTTTGGACCCTTAAATCGCCTCCCCAGATTTTTGAAATCCGCATTATTGAGCACGACTTCATTGATTCAAATGGCAGTTTCACGGACTGTACTGCGGAGGCCCTGACGGATCGCAAACTCATCGATTCCCAGTTTGTCTATGGCCGCGAGCATTGGTTTAGTCAGACCGAAAATGCTCTCGGGGTGGAAGGTCGCGGCAATGGCATTGCGATTGGTGACGTTAACAATGACGGGCTTGAAGATCTCTACTTCTGCCAATCAGCCGGTCTTCCGAACCGCCTCCTCCTTCGTCAACCCGATGGTTCACTCCGTGATCTTTCGGCGGCGGCCGGAGTCGATTGGCTCGACACCACGCGCGCCGCTCTTTTTGTCGATCTCGATAACGATGGCGACCAAGACTTGGCCCTCACCATGGGAACGCGTCTCGTCCTTCACGAAAATGTCGGGAACGGAACCTTTCCAATCCGAGCCGTCTTGGCATCCAAGAGTGTTCTCTTTTCGCTCAATGCCATCGACTTCGACCGCGACGGAGACCTCGATCTTTTCACCTGTGGATACAGTGGCGCCGGACAAATTAGCCCAGCGGATGTCTTTGCTAGTCCCATGCCCTATCACGATGCCAACAACGGGGCACCTAATGCCCTCCTCGCCAATGACGGCCGTTGGGGGTTTCGGGATGTCACCGCTGAGACCGGTCTGGGTGTTCACAACCTCCGTTTTTCGCTGGCTTCCGTTTGGGAGGATTATGACAACGACGGTGATCAGGATCTCTACGTCGCCAACGATTTTGGCCGAAATAATCTCTACCGAAACGACGACGGAAAATTCACCGACGTCGCCGCCGAGGCGGGCGTCGAAGACATCGGGCCTGGCATGTCGGCGTCGTGGGGAGATGCCAATAACGATGGCCTCAGTGACCTTTACGTGAGCAATATGTTCTCCTCGGCCGGGAGTCGGATCACGCGGCAAAAGCAATTTCAGTCTGGTCTCGACTCGGAAAGTCTCGCGAGTTTTCAACGCCATGCCCGGGGGAACTCCCTCTTCATCAACCAAGGCGATGGGACCTTTATTGACGTCGCAGAAAGTTCAGGGACCGTGATGGGTCGCTGGGCTTGGGGCTCGCTCTTTGTGGATCTCAATAATGACGGCTGGAAGGATCTCTACGTCACCAACGGCTTTGTCACGGCAGAGAAACCGGACGACGACTTATGAAGTTTCTGGTGGCGCCAGGTCGTGGCGCAGTCCCCGGATGAAAATGCCGCATCGTCCGATGTCCTTCGCTATGATCTCGGGTGGAAGGCCATCAATGATCTCCTTCGGCAAGGTCGCTCACTGAGTGGGCAGGAGCGAAATTGTTGCTTTTTAAATTTGGGTCAGGAGAAGGAGCTTCGATTTGCGGATGTTTCGGCCGCCATTGGCTTAGACTATCCTGACGACGGTCGGGTGCTGGCTCTCAGCGATTGGGATTTCGATGGTGATCTTGATTTCTGGATCGCCAATCGCTCCGGCCCCCAGGTTCGCTTTCTTCGCAATGATTTTCGGAAGCCCGAGTCCGGCTTCATCGCCTTCTATCTGCGCGGAACAAGTTCAAACAAAGACGCCATCGGATCCCGCGTGACGATCACGATGGACGACGGACGTATCCGGAGCGAAACTCTCCGGGCGGGAGAGGGCTATCTTTCCCAATCTAGTAAGTGGCTACACTTTGGAACGGGGACGGAGGCCGAGGTCTCCACGGTGAAAATCCGTTGGCCAAATGGTAAAGAGCAGGTCTTGTCCAATCTCGAAACCGGGCAACGCTATCTCGTCACGGAAGGGAAAGAAGGTGCCCAGCCTTGGAAAACACCCCGGTTCAAAGCCCTTGCCGAATCCCCCCTGAACGAACCTCCCTTGAAGGACACAACAAGGATCGTCTTACTTGCTCCACTCCCTTTGCCCGATCTCGAGGGCTTGACCAAGGGGGTCAAAAAAGCGCGCCTCATCAACCTCTGGGCCAGTTGGTGTCCGGCTTGTCCGATCGAGCTTTCGGATTGGGGGAAGAGTGCCACGGAGCTTAAAAAAGCGGGGCTCGAGATTTTCGCGGTCAATGTCGATGAGAAAGAAGATCGCGCTCATTGGGAGGTCTTGGATCTTCCCTTCGAATACCGCTTTGGGAACGAAGGACTGGTCACGAAGTTTGATGTCATCCAGCGAGCGATCCTCAGTCGACAACGCCCGCTTCCGGTCCCGTGCAGTTTTCTCATCGATGCGGCGGGCCGCTTGCGCGCGATTTATAAAGGACCTGTTTCGGCGGAACAACTTCTCAGTGACCTCCGCTTGATCGATGGGAGGGCTGAGGAAACTCTCGCCGCCGCCTCGCCGCTTCCCGGACGTTGGGGGCAGCCTCCCGGCGGATCATCACCACAGCAAATTGTCATCAAATTCCTCGAAGGAGGCTTTACCGAAGACGCTCGGAACTACCTCGAAGCACTCATTCAAGATCCTGAAACGAAAACGGTGGGTCTTTTAAATTTACTCGGGGGCATCTATCTCGATCAACAAGAGTTCAGCAAGGCGGCTGCCGTTTTCCGGAGTGCCCTCGTTCTCGATCCGAACGATCGGAAAGCGCACCTCGAATTGGGGACCTTGTTTTTGGCCGCGAAACAGGGCTCCCTTGCCGAAATTCATTTCAGCAAGATCCTCACGACGACGCCGAACGATCCTGATCTGCTCCAACAGCTCGGGAGGTCGTTTCTCTTCCAAGGGAAGCTCGATCCCGCGCGGGAGGCCTTGGAGAAGGCCCGCACGCTTGCTGATTCATCGGGGCTTCAGGCGAGTCTTGTTGAGCTTGCGACCTCTTATTTCGATGCCGGGAACTTGGATCAGGCTTCGGATGCTCTTGAGTTGGTTCCGCTTGAGACTTCGGGTGCCGAGGCTCTCCGGGAACGTCTCGGAAGTGCACGATCGGGAGAGTAGACTGCTAGGAATTTGCTTTTGGCGGGAGGGCTTTGAAGCCGTCTTTGGACCGGAGCAAAGGGGGGTGAAAGGGGGGCTGTGTTCATAACACTTTGGAAAATAGGGGGGCGATGCGTCAGGGCAAGGTCTGGATCGTGGCGATCTGGGTTAGCGAACTGCCGAAGGCTGAACCGGATGAAGGCAGCGTGTTGGGCCGTTGAGATTACCGGAGATGCCGCCTCGTCTACTTCAGCGGTAGTTGACGGCTGCTCGCATGAGGCGAGAGCAAGGAGGAACAGAGGGAAAATGAGAAAGGTCAGCGCACGCCCTCACGATGGATAATCGCGGCGCATTCGTGAAGGCAATATAGGGATCGGATTAACAATTAGATAATCATCGCCCGGAAAACCCTTCCCTTTCACAGGACAGGCTTGCAAGGATCTATCCCCAACTGGGGCTAGAAGGGATCGTCCGTGGGCTTGCCCCCTCTCATGTCTCCTTCGAGCATCTCATACCACTCTTCTTTCGATGGCTTATAGAACGTCCACACCTTGGTGTTGCTTCCCTTGGTCAATGTCTCCAGTAGGTCCGTATTCATCGCGATCTCGCCCAACGATTTGCCGACTGAACGTGAGGACTTCCACGGTTTCAAGCGCCAGCGCCGGATCAACGAAATACAGGGATCCAGTCTCAAAGTGACGCTTGAGGCAACTCGAGTCGACCTGGCCCCGATATTTCGCGAGCTTCTCTTCGGTCGGTCGGGCGTCCTC
>JAPKDJ010000046.1 GCA_026421245.1 Akkermansiaceae bacterium
CGATCGCCCTGCCGATGCCGGAACCTCCTCCAGTGATGATTGCGTGTTTCATAATAAGTCAGTTTTCAGTGAGGTCGTGTCGAAGGTGCTGTTTTGTTCGCTCTCGCTGAGTTCTGAGACGAACTGATGGTGGGAGAAAAAGAGCACCACAAGACAATTGTTATTTTCCATCTGCGCGCAATAAAACCGTTCGAGTGCCCAGTGACTCAGTCTGCCTCTTTTTACTCAACCTTGCGATACAGAAAGGCATCGGAAGTCACTAACGAAGCGATCAGGGCATTCATGCTGCCGCCGCCGTCTCGGTAGGCGCGGTGGGCATCCTGCAGGGCCGGTGCGTCGTTGAGGGTTTCGTTGCGACCCGTCCAGAAGCGGAAAGCGTGACGGACGAACACCTGTTCGACGTGTTCGCTTTCGGCGAGTTTTTGGATCATCTCGATGGCGTTCTTCACAGGGCCGTCCAGCTGGGGGTCGCCGGAATCGATAATCTCGCCTGAGGTGTCTACAGGCTCATTCAGTTCGGTCGTTCGGAACAGGCCGGCGTGGTTGTACATCTCGAAGGGCAGTCCAAGTGGGTCCATCTTCTTGTGGCAAGTCCAGCAGTATTTCTCCCGCGTGACGCGCATGCGCTCCCGAAGTGGCGTTTGGGGCTCGTCGGGCAGCATCGCGTCGACCGTAATGGGGACATCTGGAATGCCGCCGCCCAGAAGTCGCTCGCGGATCCACCGACCGCGCAAGATGGCGTGGTTGTCCATGGCATCGGAGTGCGAGACCAGCCAGCTCGGGTGTGTCAAGAGGCCGAGGCGCTGACCCTCGGGGGCCGTAGCGAGGGTTCGCTCGGGTTTCATGGAGCCGTTCCCGAAGGAGCGGTGGCTGACACGGGAGTAGATCTTCGGGCCGGTCAGTTTTGCCTCAGCAACGGCGATGCTTCTGTTGTCTCGATTCCTCTTCTTGTTTCCTTCGATTTTCTTCTTTGCCGCGGCTAGTTCTATTTTTTGTTTTGTCAGCAACTTCAGGGTCTGCCTGTTTTCAGGGTGACCCTTCATTTTTTTCAACTTGGTCTCAATCTGGGCAAGCTCTGCTTTGATGGGCTTCAGGTCGGCAGCGACCCTCTTCGTGAGTTCGGCGTCGGCTTTTTTCTTCGCGGCCTGGACTGTGCCTCTCTCTTCCGGGGTGCGTTTTCTGCCGAAGTAGCTGTTGTCGGCCCGGGTGGCGACGACCTGTTGGGTGGTCAGTAACTCTTTAAGGACGTCCTTGTCCTGCTCAAGAATCAGCTCGATGAGGCGATTCGTGCTCGCCGCAGTTTCGAACATGGCGCGGTAGTGCGCATTGCCCCGGCTAGACACGCCCGTAGTCGCTAGTGCCTTGTCGTCTTTGCAAATGTAACCGGCGAGGTCATGATCGAAGTAGTCTTTGAAAAAGCGCAGGATCCGCGGTTTGCGGATGCTGTCATCGGCAAGCATGCGAGTGACTTCGCGTTCCACGTCTGCTCGTGTGCGCATGCTGCCGTCAGTGATCGCCTGTCGAAGTTCCTCGTCGGGTTTGATGTAGCGCAGCGCATGGTTCACGGCCAGACCCAGTTCCCAATCCTGAAGCATGGCGCGGCCGTGTTTGTCAGATTTGTTGGTTTCGACGAGTTCGGGGCGGAACAGCGCATCGCGGTCCAGAAAAATGGACGAAAGCCCCAAGAAAACACCGTTCTCCTTGCCGACTTTATCGATGGAGTTTTTGACGATGTCTAGGTAGTCGTAGGATTCCGTCTGAGTCGGCGGGCGGAAGGTTAGCGCCTCGAACAGGTAGTCCACCGCGGCACGCAGGCTTTCGTCAGTGACCCCGGGATTTTTCATCAGTTCGTAGACCGGGGTCATCGGGCGGACGACCTTGGTGCTATAGGTAATGGCCGTGGGCAGGCCGCGAAGATCACCCTTAGGGGCGTAGGTCTTGGGATTGTCGGTGATCTGCTCCGGATTGGCGATGCTCAACGGGCCGTAGGCCATGTAGCGTAGGATGTCCTCCGCCTTGCCAAGGATCTGGGTCGCCTCGGCGCTGTTGACGGTGTAGAAGCTGGGGTAATTCTCAAAGCCGTGTTTGCGGCCTGAGGAAAGAACCACGGGGATACTCTTAACCGATGTGGCGTAAGCGACGGTTCCTCCCTGCCATTTGATAATCCGGTCGGCTCCGAAATAGAGCTTCAGCTCGCCGCCGTGGTTGGTGGGAACGACATCGCCGCGGGTGCGGAGCCCCGGCTTCTTCGTGTCGAATTGGGGCTCGGTGTTGATCAGTTCGTTGAGCCGCGTGATGTGCTCCTGGGGTGTCACTCGCCAGATGCGCGCAGGCGAAGAAGTCGGCGCGAGCTTGATGCCGTCGGGCAGCGGTCCGAAGAGCAGGTCGTGGTCGACGAAATTGCCTTTATGCGGATCGAGGTGGGCCTGGAAGCCGCCCTTGTCCTCCATGACGTGCTGGAGTTCGTGGACGATCCAGTCAGCGAACCGAAGCCGCGCGATGACCTCCGGTCGTTCCTTCTTCTTGGGCGGCATCTCCTGAAGTGAGACCTGGGCCCAGACTGATTTCCAGACCGCCGCGTTGGTCTCGTCTACCGGACCGAGGTCGAGTAGGTTGAGATCGCCCTTTTTCGTTTCGCCGTCGTGGCAGTCGTAGCAATGATTAGCAAGGAAGCCCTCGGCGAAATTCTCGAACTTTCCGTGGACGGGCTCGCCTGGCGTGTAGGTGTCAGCGGATAATGATGCAGCACCGAGACCGAAAAAAGCTGCCACGGGGAGGGCGAGAGCCGGTCTGTTCATGCCAGAATTTCTTTGAGGGGGCCGGTGCCGGAGTCGAACTTGGCGGCCATCTTCTCGCTCATGTTGAATCGGTCGGACTTGACGCCAACGGTCTGAAGAATAGTCGAGTAAAGGGCGTTGATTGGACGCTTGCCGTCCAACTGGGTCAAACAGCCGCTCTTGAAGATGCCGTCGCAGTTGCCCAGAAGCATCACCGGCCAGTTGCCTCCGTTGGTGTGCTGCTTGTCGGCGTTGTTGCTGGTGTAGACGATGAGCGTGTTATCCATCATCGTGCCGCTACCCTCGGGGACACTTTCCAACTCCTCCATGAGCTTTACCAGCATGCGGCTGTTGTATTGACGGATCTTGATCCAGATCGGGTTATCAGGCTGATCTATATGCCCGAGGTTGTGCCCCTGCTTCTCGACACCCAGTCCTTTCCAGGCGCCAAAAATCTCGCCACGACCCGATCCGATTGTGAGCACGTTGGTGATACCCGATTTGAGCGCTGAGATACCGAGATCAAGATTGACGTCGTGCCAGTCCGTTTCGAATTCGGGGTTGGTGTAACGAGCGTCTACCTTGGGCGCAAATTTGCGGAGGTGATCCGAAACTTTGCCAAGGCGTCCACGAAGTCCGTTGATGTCATTGAATCCCTGCACGTATTGGTTGAATCGCTGCTTATCCGCGGTGGGGAGTGTTGAGCCTCTGGCAGCTGCAATTTCCTCGATCCGGTCGAACATGCCGGACCTCGCTTCGTGCTGGCTACGAATGTCCCCTTGGGAGATCCCTCCGTAGAGCATCTCATAAAGGTGGTTCGGGTTTGAGTGCATGAAAATGGGCTGTCCCGCGCCGCTGGCCGAAAGGTTCGCGACGGTTGGTTTGCCTTTCATGTTCTCCATTGAATCCATCCCAATACACAGGTGGGGGAGGAGGGTCTCGGGAAGCACCTTGCTCAGCTCGTAGTCGATCGTCGATGCGCTGGGCGGCACGCCGTCGCTGCCGCGGTAGCCACCGAGTGCCCCGAAGAAGGCACTGTGCGAAGGGCTGGTGTGCTTGCCGTGCAGACCGTTGATGATGTGCAGACGCTCTTTAAAAGGCTCCAGCGCCTGGATCGGCTCGGGCAGCGTGATGCCGGCCAGCGAGCCGCTGTTCTTCATTCCCGCCGGGATACAGGTCCTAGGGTCGAAACCCTGATTCTGCATGAAAAAGATGACGCGTTTCGGACCTCCGCCGGTCTTGGCTGAGGTGGCTGCCGAAGCGAAATTCGGAAGGAAGGTCGAGCCAACACCGGCTGCTATTCCGTGGAGAATGTTTCTGCGATTGATCATAGAAAAGTCTTTCGAAGGTTAATTCAATTCGAGTCTTGGGCAATCAGGAAGGGTTTCCCGTTGAATACCTTCCTACAATACTTGCAAAATGAGCCAAAATTTCACCCGCTGGCAGCCAGAATGCAAAAAAGTCGTTCTGGCGTCGATTTCAGCTTTCCTCACGATGATATCGCGAACGATTTGAATAGAGAGTAACAGAATTGACGGGAAATCGAGTCCCTCTTTTTTGGTTCGGAATTCTAGATGAGGTGCATAGGGTTGCGCTCATCATGGTTTCACCTCGGTTCTCGATCTTCTATGGAGGGGCAGCTCGAGCGCCCGATCTTCAAGCGAGCGTCGAAGTGAAGAAAGGCTTCGTAGCGCCGAAAGGTCGAGTCATCACCGAATAGATGAGGTGTCTAAACTTAGCATTCTACTTTGTCGCCTTCGCGTTGTTTTTGACCTCGTGTGACGAGGGAGGTGATCGTCCGGATTCGGGCAGGGGAGACTTTCCTCGCAAGCCGATCAAAGTGGTCGTGCCCTTCGGCCCAGGAGGCGATAGCGATACCTTCGCGCGCATCATGCAGAAGACCATTCGTGATCACGAGTTGCTGCCGGAGCCTCTTGTCATCCTCAATGTCCCGGGTGCTGGAGGCACGATCGGTAGCCGGCGCGTCCGCGATGCTGCTCCCGATGGCTACACCATTCTTAATCTTCACGAGGGGATTTTCACTTCAAAATACGCCGGACGAGTGTCATACGGACCCGAGGCTTTCCGGCCGATCGCGGCCACTGCGATGTCGAACCTCGTCATCTGCGTGCGTGAAGAATCGCCCTTCAAAAATTTACGCGATCTGCTCGAAGCGGCTGCCGGGAAACCCGATTCCATCCTGTTTGGAATGGCGCATGGAACTCCGACGCACTTTGCCGGTCGCAGGTTGGAGAAAGCCGGAGGCGACGTGCAGTTCCGAATGGTCGCCAGTGGTGGTGGTGCGAAACGCCGCAACGATCTTGTTGGCAAGCACATCGACGTCACGCCGTTTTCGCTCGCCGAGTACATCGGTTTTGAAGAGGGCGGTTTGCGTGCGGTTGCCTATCTGGCTGAGGAGCGCCATCCGGAATTGACCGATGTTCCGACGGCGCGCGAACTCGGCTACGAGGTGGTGATGCCACACGTGCACTATTGGTGGGCCCCGAAGTCGATACCGGACGTCGCGGTGGAGCGGATTGCCGATGTCTTGGAGGCGGCGATGGAAACGAAATATCTGCGCGACAAGCTCGCCGAAGCCAAGACCAAGCCGCTCTTTTTGCGGGGTGCGGCGCTGGAGGCACACCTGACTGATCGGGAGGGGGAGTTTCAAGACGTTGCACTCGTGAACTACACAGGTCTGCCCGATCCGGTGCTGCCGATCCTAGCGATCGTCGCTGTGCTGGGCGGGGCGATTAGTTTTCGTTGGTTTATAGGAAGGGACGTGGTCGTTAAAACGCCAGCAGTTTGGCGACACGGTGCATTCAGTTGTTCGGTTCTCGCTGTCTATGTGCTCTCGATGCAAGTCGTCGGAGTTTCCTATGTCTTCGCCACGATGGCATTCATTCCTGCCCTTGCGGTCGTCGGAGGGGCACGTTCCAAACGGTCGGTCGCTACCGTGACGGTCCTCGGCATCGCCCTCGCCTGCGCTTGCTTCTTCATTTTCACCAAGGTCCTTGTGATCGATCTCCCATAGCACTCCGATGATTTTTGAAGTTCTCTCCGATCCAAGCCTCGTGGCACTCGTTCTGCTCGGCACCGCGCTCGGCATCACGGTGGGCGCCATCCCGGGGCTGACGGGAGCGATGCTGATCTCGCTTTCCTTGCCTCTGACATTTAGCATGGACCCGCAGAGTGCTCTCGCATTTCTCGTGGCGATGTATGTCGGCTCAGTCAGTGGTGGCTTGATCACGGCAACCTTGCTGCGCATGCCCGGAACGCCAGCCTCGATCATCACAACTCTCGACGGTTACCCGATGGCGCAATCCGGGCAAGCTGGGCGGGCGCTCGGTCTCGGCATTGGCGCGTCATTCGTCGGCGGTATCCTTTCGTGGATCGCCCTTGCTCTGGTGGCGAAACCCATCGCCGAGTTATCGACCGCCCTTGGGCCGTGGGAATTTTTGGCCCTCGTGCTGATGTCACTGGTATTGGTGGTTGGAGTCAGTGGTAAATCTTTGTCACGTGGTGCTCTCTCGTGCTCGCTGGGAATTCTCTGTGCCCTGCCCGGGACCGCTCCCGGGAGCGGCGAATCGAGACTCACCTTCGGCTTCAGCTCGATGGACGATGGCTTCAAATTGCTGCCAGTTCTCATTGGTCTGTTTGCACTGAGCCGTGTGTTTGTGGTGCCTCCGAAGAGTGCTTCGAAACAGGGTAAGGTGGAGGGAAGGATCGTACTCAAATTGCGCGAGTGGCGGACTCATTGGCTCAACCTTTTCCGTTCATCGGCCATCGGAACCGGCGTCGGGATTCTTCCGGGGATCGGTGCCAACATTGGTTCGTTGATCGCCTACTCGACCGCGCGCGCAACTTCCAAGGCTCCGGAGAAATTTGGAACTGGTTCCGAGGAGGGTGTCGTCGCGTCCGAATCGGCAAACAATGCTACGGTTGGCGGAGCATTGGTTCCGCTGATCGCTCTCGGCATCCCGGGCAGTGTCATCGATGCCATTCTCCTTGGCGCCTTTGTCATTCATGGATTGCAACCGGGTCCGATGCTTTTCGCCAATGAGCCGAAGATCGTCGGCACCATTATTTCTTCCTACTTGTGGGCAAACGTTGCCATGGTACTCCTGATGCTGATGAGCGCCCGCTGGATTTCGAAGCTCGCCCGGATCAAACACCATACCCTGATTCCCATCGTCGCGGCGTTCTGCGTGCTGGGATCGTTTTCCCTGGCGAATCGATTCTTCGATGTCTGGGTGATGATTGGCTTCGGCCTTGCCGGTTGCCTGCTCGAGCGCTGGCGGATCCCTCTGGCACCATTTGTGATCGGTTTCGTGCTCACACCGCTGGGTGAGGAATCGATGGTCGCGGCATTGATGAGCTCGGGTGGTGGATGGTTGCCGCTGTTTACGCGCCCAATGTCGCTTTGCTTTCTCGTTCTTGCCGGTCTACTTTTATTCTGGTCGCTGCGCCAGCGGCGCGCCATTTCTCCCGATTCCGAATGACTCAAAACCGACCACCTAACATTCTCTGGTACTGTACCGATCAGCAACGTTTCGATACCATCGGTGCGCTCGGTAATCCGCACGTGGACACGCCGACGATCGACGCCCTCGTCGAGGGCGGCACAGCCTTCACACACACCTACTGCCAGAGCCCGATCTGCACGCCGAGTCGCTCGAGTTTCATGACGGGGCTTTACCCGACGCGCGCGCACAACACGCGCAACGGCAACGAGACCTTCGAAGGGCACCCTCCGCTCATCAGCAAGCTTGTCGCGGAGGCGGGGTATCACTGTGGACTCATCGGGAAATTTCATCTGCAAAGTTCCGGTGAACGCACGGAACCACGGCTCGACGATGGTTTCTCGTTTTGGAAATTCAGTCACGCCCCGCGCGACGATTGGGAAGAGGGCCACGACTACGCGGATTGGGTGAAGGAGAATGGCGGCGACCTCGACGCGATGCGAGAGAGCGAGGAACGCGTGGGTGCGGAGTTTCACCAGACCACCTGGGCAACTGAGCGCGCGTTGGAGTTCCTCACGGAAGCGGAATCGATCGACAAGCCGTGGATGCTCAACATCAATCCCTACGACCCACATCCGCCCTTCATTCCACCGAAAGAATACGCCGACAAGTTCGATCCCGATTCCATGCCCGGACCGCACTTCCGCGATTCCGATCTCGCCGCGCAGGCGAAACTTGGCCCGGTCGATTTCCAAACCGAAGCGCAGACTCCGGAGGAGCGCGGGGCCAAGAAAATCCAGGCGCTCTATTACGCGATGATTTCCCTCATCGATGATCAGCTGGCGCGGATCATCGAACGCCTCGACGAAACCGGCCAGCGCGAGAACACCGTCATCATCTTCACCAGCGACCACGGCGAATCCTTGGGTGACCACGGGTTGTTGCTCAAAGGCTGCCGCTTCTACGACGGCCTCGTTCGCGTGCCGTTGATCTTTAACTGCCCCGGGAGCATCGAAAGCGGAGTGCGCAGCGAGGCGCTCGTTGAGTTGCTCGATATGAGCGCGACGATTCTCGACTTCGCTGGGGTCGAGCGCCCTGACTATTTCCAAGGCAACACATTGCGCCCGATCCTCGCAGGGGAGACCGAGCCCGATCACCATCGCGACAGCGTCCGCTCCGAGTATTTCGACGCACTCGACAAAGCGTTCTGCAAGGGCAACGCCTCGTTCGCGACGATGTATCGGACCCGCCGCTACAAGCTCGTCGTCTATCATCGCAACAACCTTGGTGAGCTATTTGACCTCGAGAAGGATCCACACGAGTTTGAGAACCTGTGGGATGATCCCGCCGCCGCCGAGACCAAGAACCAGCTCATCCTTGAGAGCTTCAACGACCACGTCATGAAGACGACCGACGTGGGAAGCCGCCGCATTGCGCCGATGTGATTGAACTCGAGATCAGGGTTGTTGTAGAAGTGTCCCTTTGCCTGGTTGTTGTTGCCCTGGAACCACGGGTCATACCGAGGAAAGTAATACCAAGTAGAGTTTCAAAAGGGACGAATGCCGGAGTGAGTGTTAGGAAATTTCTTTTTTACTGAGGTTCTTGTCGGCGGAGACGTGGAAGTCTGATCCTCCCGCGCTAGATGGGCTGGTTTTCGCTTCGCTCATGCTTTCTCCTTGCCAGTGCGATGCTCCCGGGGAAGGCTGGGGGAGGGGACGGTGATTGCCTCGGGGCGTGCCGCCCGCACGGCGGATTCAAGCCGAGGCATTCGCAATTATGAAGTCGATCTTATCAATGGCGTGGTCCCTGCTGTCGCTTGCGACCTCGATGGCAGGGCAAATGAACTTCTCGCTGGAGCCGAAGACTCCGACCTCGAACGACGAGGTGCAGTTCACTATTTCGCAGGAGTTTGACAGCACATGCTATAAATCTACGGCCAGTTTCGAGAGGATTGGGAAGACGATCAACGTGGAGATCCTGTCCGAGGGCTTGGGAGAAATTTGTCTTCCGGTCCTCTTCCCTCAGTCAGTGACAGTCAACCTAGGGGACCTGAAGGCCGGGGCCTATCAGGTCAACGTGGAATGGATCGGTGTGCCCAGCTGGGGCAGCAGGTCCGGGAAGCACTCATTTGAGGTGATCGCTTCCGTCCCGAGCCTTCGGTTGTTCATGCTCGAGCCAATCGGTCTTAGGTTTGAGAGTGAAGTGGATGCCAAATACCAGGTGGAATGGTCGGCCGAATTGGATTCCTGGTTCGACCTTGGTGGGGTCATCGCCGGGGATGGTGGCGAAATGGTTGTGTATGACATCATGCAGCAGGGGCCGAGGAGGTTCTACCGGGTCAAGTTGGCGGCCAGTCCATAAGGCCTCCCGAGGACCACGGCATCCTTCCCTGGGCTCGAGTGCGATCGACCACGGGCGGGTTTGCGACGTTTTAATCGGGAGGGCACGGCGCATTGCTGACCTTCTTTCGCAAGGCCGGGGAAACTCACGGGAGCGGTTTAAAATCGAGGATCGACCAGCTCTGCTCCTCATCAGCGATCATGAAAACTATGTCAATGAATGCGGACTTCGTAAAACCGAAAACCGCATCATAGGTGACGTTGACTTGATCGGCTCTTGGGTCGACGTATGATTCGAGATGAGCGAACCAGCCGTCGATCGTTCTCTGTGCGGGTGGTTCCGAGAAATTCGTATTAATCGGCACTACGGAGATGATCTCGTTGCCGAGGACCGTGACGGTTCCGTGCCAGAAGAACCGGGACACCCCCCAGCTGATCTCCATAGAGTAGCTATCAATTCCGGCACTGCGCCAGGTGTTGCGGGCAGCGAGAAATTCGCGCAGGATGAGATCGTCGGTCTTGAGGTGATGGGCGCGGAAAAACTGGCGTTCCTGCCCGCCCGAAGGGATGGCCGCCACCGCTCCCCCGTTCTTGTCGAAGAATACCAAGTCTTCCCAACTGGTGAGACCGGCTGATGACTGGAGGATCCAGTAGCCACCGGAGTCATTCGGGAGGCCTGTGAGGTGACACGACAAAGCGTCGAGCTGGGGGGTGACGTGCAGCTGCGGCAGGACATCTGTCCCATCTTGCGCCATTGCGGAGGGGGAACCCAATGCGATCAGGAGAGCGAAAGCTACGGTGATAGCGGATCGGGCGGGATAAAGTGTCATACTGAGAAATTGCTGGGTAACCTCGTTCCCGCGGATCGCGGCTTGGGGTGGGCGGAACCGGAGGCCGCAGCAATATTGCCGGGATCTATCTTGTGTCAAGGGGGCATGAGCCGCTTTCACTATGCTCGGCACACTTTTTCTTTTTGCTTCTTCCCGCTCGCGCGACCGCAGTAGAGCGAACGTTTGGGAAGCTACCGGCTTGATGTGTCCCGCTATGCCGAAAGCAAAGGCTACGAGCGCGACGAATTGAATATCGTGACTGTGGCAACATCTCGAAATAGGGGGCAGATTGGTGTCCCAGTGCGCGCGGCGTTGGATCATCTTATTCCGCTCTTTTTGAAGGAGGACTTATCTGAGAGCCTGTCCCATGTTTCAGAATTGTGCCTCCATGCTCCGTCTTTGTTTTCTGTTTTCTGTTTTAGTTGGGAAGGTTATTGCTGACGACGAGAAGACTCTGCGGGTCTTCATTTTTGCGGGGCAGTCGAACATGGTGGGTTCGGATTCCAAGGTGGCAGATATCCAATCGTTTCCTCCTTTCGTGGGATTGGATGAGACACAGAAAGAGGTGAAGTTTTCTTACTCGATTGGTCGAGAGAATATCATGAGTTCCGACGGGTGGGTGGCTCTTGAGCCTGTGAACAAGACGGTGGGGCCGGAACTGAGTTTTGCTCGCGAAGTGACCCGCCATATCAAGACTCCAATTGCGATCATCAAGTGTGCTGCCGGGGGGACTCATCTGGGCGGCGATTGGAATCCGGACAATCCTGAGGGTTTCAAGATGTATCCCCGCGCCTTGGAGTTAGTGCGAGCCTCACTCGCGAAGCTAGATGAACAAAATATTCCTTATCGTCTTGAGGGCTTCATGTGGCACCAGGGGGAGAACGACATGTTTCACGACGGATACAGGGCCAATTACGGAAAAAATTTGAAGAATTATCTCGCCCGCTGGCGTGAAGATCTCAAGACGCCTGAGTTGAAGTTCTATATCGGAGAGCTGTGCACAAAAACGATTTGGGGAATGGATTTAAGGCCGAGAATGAATGACATCAGTCTTGGTCAGAAGGCCGTGACGGAGGTTGATCCACTTGCCGAGTATATCCCAACCTCACATATCGGTGTGGAGATTGGAGGAGGAGTTGGTCTGCATTATCACTATGGCACGTTGGGGCAACTCGAGCATGGAGTGAATTATGCTGAGGCCTATCTTCGGACGATTGGAAAGGCGAAAGAGGAGAGCCGGGAATTGGGAAAATGGCCCTACGAAAAAGGGAGCAAGGTGAAGCTCTTCATTCTGGCCGGACATCGAAACATGGAAGGGGAGCGCTCCTTTGTGCAGGATCTTCAGGATGATTTGGCGAAGGATGACGCAACGATCGCCTATCGTTATTCTATTGGAGGAGGCTACAAGGTTTCCAAGGGATGGGAGCCTTTGGGGCCCGCCGGTTTCTATGACACCTTTGGGCCGGAGTTGAGTTTTGGAAGAGCTTTACGGAAGAAAATCCGTGGAAATATTGCCCTCGCCAAGTTCACTCACAGCGGGTCCCAGATGAACGATTGGACCCCGGAAGGAAGTGTGGCCAAAGCGCGCCATCTGTATCCCCGTTTTATGACCTTCATCAAGGAATCGATGAAGGAACTTCGATCCAAAGGGCATCAAGTCGAGCTGGCGGGGATTTTTTATCATGTCGGAGAAAATGAGATGTCGATGCCCCCATACCGCAAGCAGGCTCCGGATTGGCTGAAAGCGACCATTACGCAAAGCCGCACGGATTTGAATCGAGCTAAGCTCAAGTGGTTTGTGAGCCAGCAAGCGCCGACCGATGATCAAGGAGTGAACGAGATTGAAGTGACTCCGAAATTTTCCGCGATGGCGGCAGCGGATCTTAATCTCGTTCACCTCAAGATTTTTGATCTTCCAAAGCAGGAAAAGAAGCTCGTTCTCGATTCAGCGGGCGTGATTCGCTTGGGGCAGATTTTGGCTGAGAGCTATCTCAAGTCGGCGACTCGTAAAAAGAGTTTCGTCGTTCCGGAAGGCGTGAAGGTGATCAAGGACTTGGTTTATTCGAATCCAAAGGGCCGTCCTCAATTGCTCGATTTGTATCTCCCGATCAAGGCCGCCTCTCAATTGCCGGTGATTGTTTGGGTGCACGGTGGAGGTTGGTTGACTGGGAGTAAGGAGAATTCGCGTCATGCCGTTTGGTTAGCCACCAAAGGGTTTGCGGTGGCTAGCATTAACTATCGTCTGACGACCGAGGCGCAATGGCCGGCTCAGATCGATGACTGCCGGGCGTCGGTACGCTGGCTTCGCAATCATGCGTCACAGTATGGACTCGACTCGAAGCATATCGGAGCTTTCGGTTCCTCGGCTGGCGGTCATCTCGTTGCCTTGATGGGCACCCGTCCCTACAAAGATGAAGCCAGTCGAGTGCAGGCGGTTTGTGATTGGTTTGGCCCTTCGGAGCTATTGACGATGCCTCCAAATAGGGTGGGCAATGGTCGGACGGAAGAACAAGTGGCGAAGTCAAATGGCGCAAAGTTACTGGGAGCCACGGTGAAGGATGTTCCCGAGTTGGCGAGGGAAGCGAGTGCGCTGGATAATGTCAGTGCCGATGACGCCCCATTTTTAATCATGCATGGGAGTGAGGATCCCGGCGTGCCGATTGAGCAGAGCCGGAAACTCAATGCCAAATTGCAAGAGGCGGGTGTTTCCAGTGAGTTTTATTGTGTCAAAGGGGCCGGCCACGGAGGTCCGCTCTTCGCGACCCCGGAAGTGCGTGCCAAGGTGGAAGCGTTCTTCCGTCGAACCCTTGCTAATTAGCTCGCCCCTCATGAAGCGAAGAGAGTTGAATCGCCGTTTGATGACTGACTGCTTATGAAACTGCAGCCCTGAGCCCCGTTTCATCGATGCCTTTCCCCGGGCCCACCCGGGAGGGGGCTACTAGGAAATTATTTTTTGGGTGGGGGACTTGAGGGGATCGGAGAGGGAAGAAAGGGGGGGCGTTTGAATTGTGTTCATCGATCTCATTCTTGTCATCCTCGTTCAGGACACTAGCCAACCCTCACCTCTGTCAAGGGGCCAGTCACATCAAAATCCTTGAGATTGGCATCCAGTTGTCCGAAGGTTTCTGGCGTTTTATTCCGGCGACCTGCCACACGATCCGGCCATTTCAACGATGTCGCACGGAACCGGACACGGGATTGGATGTTTGCGAGCCCATTTTCCTCGGCCATCGGGGAGACGATTTTTTTTGAGACAGAGCTCTTCACCGTAGAACCCGAATTATATTCCTCGGTCCTCGGTGGTGTCAGGGTCGATGACATGGTTCGCGTCACCGAAACGGGCCACAAGATTCTCTCGCCGGTGCAGGAGAGCTTGAATTGGAAGGAGTGATCTGGATGCGAAAGTCACCCCACTTGGCTAGAAGTCGCTAAACTCGATCCAACCCGCCTTGATAACCGGCGAACTCATCCGTTTCGACACCCAGTCTTTTTAGAATGGTCACGAAGAGGTGGGCGAGTGGAACCTCGTCATGCTCAGGATTACTCCTCCATCCCTTGTCTGTCGAGATTCCGGCTCCAGCCTGGTTGTCCTCATTCCCTTTTCCAAACTTAAGGTAGCGGCCATTATTGAAACCGAGATTTTTGCCGCCGGCGGAAATGATCGGGTAATTTCGAGAGAGGTGAAAACTACTTGAGGCAGAGCCATGCATGGCAAAGGTGTTATCGAGCATCGTGCCATTTCCATTCGGCTCCGGCGTGTCCTTTAACTTTTGAACGAAGCGCCCAAACTCTTCGGCCTGAAAGCGATTATAGGTGCCTAGATTTCTCCAGCCATTGGGCTTCTTGACATCGTGAGTTAAGCCATGGGCATTATTGAGGCCCACCGCTCTCGCTAGGAGATCCTGAGGGCCTCCGGTGTTTTCTCGGCCCATCATATAGGTTGCCACGCGGGTGGAATCACTCAAGAAAGCGAGGTAGGTCAGTTCGTAAATTGTTTGGATATAAGCTCTGCTATCGCGAACCGTCACATCGAGTTTCAGGTGACCCGCATCAACTTTCGGCAAGGGGGCATCAATCCACTGTTCTGCTTTAATCAGCTTGATCTCGGTATCGCGGACGGCATCCAGATACTGTTCAAGGGTCCGCCGATCGTGGCTCGAAATTTTCTTATTGAGAGAGCGGACATTGGCAATGAGGAGATCCAGCGAACTCTTACTTCGTGCCAGCTCGTCGCGAGTATTCTTTCCCCCGGTCACGAAAAGCATGTCGAAAATCCGCTTGGGCCGATTCAGCGACGGGATCGGGCGGCCCTGGTGATCAAAGGAAGAGGTATGAGTGGCTCGGGGGGCTCCCGTCCCGGCATTCGTGGACATAACCAAGGAGGAATGACGGGTCTCTTCGCCGAGATTGGCGGCAAGAATCTGATCAAGTGAGACTGAGTTTTTGTAGGGCCCGTGACTCCCGGTATCAGCGGCGGTGAGATACTGGTCGGCATTCGCATGGCCAATCACTTTTCGAACGGAGGGATGTGAAAGACCTGAATAAAAGGAAATTTCACTTCGGAGAGGTTCCAGGACATCGAGAACCTTGGACAAGCGAAAGTCTCTTTCGCCACCCTGTGGAAACCAGCTCCAGTCTTTCCAGGCAGGATCATCCTCCCGGGGCAAGCCAACTCCATCGGGGTGATAAACGCTCATAAAACGAGCGAGTTTATGATCCTGATCACCTTTTGCGGCAAAGGTTTCCATCCACGGCAACGCCAGGCCAACACCGGCACATTGGAGAAAATTTCGTCTTTTCATGAGAATTGTTTTTTATTCATCGTCGGCTCCTCTCTTGATCTTATTACTAAATAGTTCGCTTTGTATGATAATCGATACCAAATCTTTCAAACCATCACCACTTTCCCTGAGTTCTTGAGTCATCTTGTCAATCTCACCCCGGTCACTAAAAGACATTGGGCGGCCTAAGGCATAGGAACTGAGCTTGTGCACCATCGCTCTCGCAAATTGATCCTGTCGCTTGGCCAAGAGGTAATCTTTCATGCTTCCGACTCCGTCCAGCTTTTGCCTGTTGTATAAAACGGCCGTTGAATCCACCGGCTTATCCTTGATTTTGGTTCGGTAGGAACCAATCGCGTCGTAATTTTCAAGAGCGATTCCCCAAGGGTCGATCTTAGCGTGACAAGATCGACAGGCGGCCTGATTTCGATGATCTGCCATGCGCTCTTTCTGGGTCATGCTCAAAATTCTAGGGTCAGTTAAATCAACCTCCGGAACATTGGGCGGTGGTGGTGGCGGTGGATCATGGAGGATTCTCTCAAGGAGCCAGATTCCCCTTTTGAGAGGATTCGAATCGACCCCGGTTGAATTCATCGTCATGACCGCCGCCGTCGTTAAAAGCCCACCACGATTTGACTCAGGGCCTACCGTAACTTTACGAAATTCCTGACCGTAAACTTCGGGAATCCCGTAGTGCCGGGCCAAGGCCTCGTTGATCATGAGATAATCGGAATGAAGGAAGTCCATGATGCTGCTGTTCTTCTTCAGGACTTCCTCAAAAAAGGCCAGAGGCTCTTTCACGATATTTTCTTTAAAAATGTCGTCATAACCTTTGAATTTTTTTTGATCGATAATGACCGTTTCCAGCGCTTCGAGACCAAGCCACTGCTCCATAAAATTCTGAGAAAAACGATGTGAACGGGAGTCCGCTAACATTCTTCTAATCTGGGAATCCAAGACTTCCGGGTTCTTCAGTTTCCCCTCAAGAGCAAGCTCCAGAAGCGGTGAGTCAGGAATGCTGGACCACAGAAAAAATGACAACCGACTGGCAAGTTCAAGACCGCTAACCGTCGTTGATCCATTGGCCTGATCTTCAGAGTCCCCCTGAATCAGGTAGAGGAACTCGGGTGCCGCCAAGACGGTTGCAAGCACTTCAATGATAGTCTCTTCAAAGGTGGCAAACTTCGGGCGGCATTTCGAAAAAAAATCAGAGTAGAGATTAACATCCTGATCCTTGACTGGCCGCCGCCAAGCTCTGGTCATGAACCTTTTCAGGATTTCCCTGCTGTATTTTGTCTCATCGTTCTTGTTCGGGCTGGCGAAGAAAATTTCGGTATGAGATTTTGGCGGCCAATTTTGATGAACCCCAGCTTCGATTTCGACATAATCAATATGAACATCAATCGGGTCCCCTCCCCGAGTCGTCCCGGCATTAGAGATATTTTGAATCTCGAGATATTCAGTGGCATTTGGAGAATTGCCAACTTCATGAATTCGGCGAAAAGGATTCCGGGGGATTTTATTGAGGGAGATCTCAAAAGTGAGGAACTGAGGATCATCAACAGACGCAGTCACCGGGATGTCACGTTGGCTCACCCTCGCGGACATTTTTCCTTCATTGTTGGTTTGGAAGCCAAATATCAAGCGAAGGCTGGCATACTGATTGGCTTGGTGGGACGTTGCTCCGACTCTCATTCGGACACGCATGATGCCTTCATCCGGAACAGAATTCCCCAGGTCTAACTTGATGTGTTGCGAAGAGGGGAGGACCGCAACGACTTTGGAAACGGCGGGGGCATCGCTGACGATCTTGTCCGGTTTCAGGTTCCAGATACCATGTTGAGCACCGTCCAAAACAACATAGTAGGCCCATCGATAGAAAAACCCTTCCCCTGTTTCCTTGTTAAAGATGTGGGTTCTTCTTTTCGTTTGCGAATAGTCAGCATCGCTTCGATTGATTGGCTTCGGCTTCAACACGCTGGCTTTGTCCATGGCCTCCTGCATCGGAATCTGATAGGTGACAACTTCAGGACGCACCCCTTGGACCGTTGCCTTCTTGAGAGCATTCAGAGCAATTTCACGATAGGTCTCAAACTGCATTGCAGACATCTGTAACAATTCCGAGCTGTTCTTAAATCCATCCTCAGAAACGGATTCGGGCGGCAGTGGGTCTGAAAACTTAAGCTTAAGCCCAAGCAAATCTTGGAGGGCATAGTTGTATTCATAATTCGCCATGCGACGAAATGAAGTATGGACGCCTTCATTGCGACGGACCTGAGACGCCTTATTCATTTCAGTCCCGAGCCAGTCGACGATTCTAGCGCGATCCTCATCGCCGAGGTGGTAGTCCGGCTCGTCGTCCGGGGGCATTTCTGAATTGCTCAACACCTCATAGACCTCGACCCATTGGGCGATGTCGGCACCCGTTAAAAGATTCGGATCGAGCTCATCTACGCGAAACTTTCCTTTGGATTTCTTCGGGCCATGACAATTCACGCAAGATTTCTCAAAGATCGGCGCGACGAATTTTTCAAAATCCGAGAGATTGGCCTTGGGCACAGTATGATCGACGGGATCGGGACGTATGTCCTCGGCCCCGGCGTGGAATACGAAGCCCACTAGCGTGACGAAAGCTAATGCCAAGACCGTTTTGATTCTGTGAGACATCGTAAAAAATCAGTTTTTCTTTAGCCCACCATCAACTCCGCCAGAGGTCCGGTCACATCGAGATCCTTGAGATTGGCATCAAGTTGTCCGAAGGTTTCCGCTGTTTCCATTCCGGCGGCCTGCATCATGGAAAGGTAGAGGTTGGCAATCGTGCGATGACCTTTCTCCTGATACTTGGGATACTCGAGATAGCGCCCCATCTTCAGTTTGTTGGCCATGCCGCCAAGCAGTACAAAGGGCCAATCGGCTTGCCCGCCATGGTGGTCGCCCCCGTTGCAGGACATGTAGACGATGAGCGTGTTATCGAGCATCGTGCCGTTTCCTTCGGGAACGCGATCGAGTTTATCAGCCATCTCCGCGATGTGCTTCAGATGCAGTTTTTCAATTTCCATTCGACAACGCAATCCGTCCCATCCGTTCGATGAAATGCCGGGATCGTTGTGCCCCAGGGCGTGGACATGCTTTTGGATGCCAAGGTCCCTGTAGGTCACGCCCAAAGTGTCCATGCGCAAGGTGAGGACGTTTGTCATGCCGGCAATCAAGGCCGCACTTCCAATCTCAAAGTGCGAGGCAATTCGATCCGAAGGAAGCTCGCTGTCGTAGCGCTCAGTCAGGGGAGGTGCATGCTTTTTAATTTTGCCCGCCAGCTTGGCTTTCTCCCGTTCGATCCTTTGCAAGGAGTCGAAGGAATCTGTGTAAACCGCGAACCGTTCTTTATCTTCAGCGGTCAGCTGTCGCTCGATTCTTCGGGTGTCGTCCTTTAAGAAATCCATCATGCTGCCGTTAAGGGCCAGCTTTCGCTCGAGCTGCTTCGGCGTGTCCACGGCGGCGCCAAACAACTCAAGATAGGCCTTCCGTGGCGAAGCCTGATATGCCACGGGCATTCCGCTTTTATAAGCCGAAAGGTTTGGGTAGCAATAGCTGTCGTCGAGATTCCCGCCCGCTTCCAAGAGTCCTCCCTTGAGTGCCATGCCATACATCGGGTAAGGGCCGGGAGAGAGATGTTGGCCCAAGAGACAGTCGATCGAAGGAGCGATCGCCACCCGCTCGGAAAAGTGGCAGGAGAGAGCTCCAAAGCCCGAGGTATGATTGCCGCGGAAGGTGTCACCCGACAAACTCTGGATGATCGTCATGCGATCCTTGAATCGCTCCAGGGCCGCTAGCTTTTCCGGGAGCTTGTGATCTTTCAGGGATACGTTGATGGTCTCGCCCGCTTTGCGACCCATGTTCCCGAGTTTTTCTCCGTCGTCGCCAAGGAAGTGGTTTTCGATCCCTTCGGGGACAAGGTTAAATTTCTCAACGCCGGACGACTTTACGACGAAAACAAATCGCTTCGGAAGTCCCTCTTCTCTTCCTGCAGCGTGCGCTTGAAGCGACCGTAAAAATGGAGTCATCGCGATCGATGCTCCGCCCATTGATAGGCTCTTAAGTGCACTTCGTCTTGTGAATGTCATCGGTTTAAATTTAGGATTTGTTAGCGGCGGTAGAGAAACGAGTCTGAGCTCAGTAAAGAGACGACGAGCGCCTTAAAGCTTCCGCCGTTTTCCTGGTAAGCTTGCTCTGCTTCGATTAAGGTTTTTGAATCGCTGAGCCTCTCGTTTCTTCCCATAAAGTATCGAAACAAATAGCGAATGAAGGATTGTCTCGCACGGTCGGAGCGGCCCAAGCGATGCATCAATTCGATCGCGTCTTTCACTTTGCCATCGACCTTGGGATCTCCTGATCCGGTGATGGCTCCGGATGCATTGATCGGGCGGGCGGTCAGCTTGCCCTTTTCGAGCTTTTTGTCGAAGGGCGCATCCCTCCGGGTCAGGAGTTTTTTTTCTTCATCGAAATAGAGGTGGGTCCGATAGCGCCCCCAGTCGTCGAAGATTTCAAAGGCCTCGCCAAGCGGGTTGATCTTACGATGGCAGGTCCAACACCGTTCCTCTCGCAGCAGGTCGAGTCGTTCACGGAGGGTTTTGTGCGGATCCGGCGGCACATTGGCATCGACGTCCGGGGGGACATCCTGAATCACTCCGGCGAGGAGCTTTTCGCGGATCCAAATGCCCCGACGAATCGGATCGTTTCCCTCATTCAGCGAGTGGGTGGCGAGCCAGGCCGGGTGTGTGAGTATACCGGCACGCTGACCTTTAGGCATCTCGAAGGGTTGTTTGATTGGCCACTTCCAGCGTTGAAGAGAGCCCCCGCCACTGCTGGGAAGATTGTAAGGTTCGATGTAGATCAGGTCCGCGATACCACGAGAGCGGTTCGAGAAGGGAAAGTTCGGGTGTGGGTTGAGACCGTTTTTCATCGCGGTCTTCACATGCGTGACTTTCAGTGCTGCACGCGCACTCGCCTGATCGAGGCGTTTTTCACGTTCCTCTGACGAGTAGTTCCATTCTTTCTGCTCTCTATCCAACTCCTCTTTTTTCTTGGCGACTTGATCGTTTACATATTCCGAGGCGGTGTATTCGGCGATCCTCTCCTCATAGAACTCACGCGCAAACTGATTGTCACCCGGGTGAGCAACGAAGTAGTGATCGGTTGTCAATAGGTTGGCGATGACGTCCTGATCACTCCTGAGGTGATATTCGATCAGCATCCGAGCATCGTGAATCAACATGTCTGTATTCCACTGAGGAATCCCTTCGCTGCTTTTTCGCTTATTGTCCTTGAACACGCTGCCGGCACGGTTGAATCCAAAAAATTCGTCGAAGAAGCGCATGATACGAGGGAGGCTGCGATGGGCCCAGTGTCCCGTTGCGAGTTCCTGATCGAGCACTTCCCGGATGACCCGGGCGACATCTTCATTATTGGTCAGCTTCCCCTCCTCCAACGCCTTCTTGATCGCCGGAAGGTGCTCAGGGCCCCGGTCGGTTAAGGCGTAGGAAATGGTGTAAGAGATCTCTTCGGGCGACAGATGACGGCGGCCGTATTGGTCCTTTTCTCCCAGGCCGAATTCCATCCGGTAGATCGCCTCGGGGCTCAGGAACATCGTCTTGATTGTGGTGTTGAGGCCATCCAGATTGCCGCCGATCTCGATGTTTTTCTGGAGGAATGCGACGTATTTGGAAAGCTCCTGCGGGTTCGCCTTTCGTCCGAGCACTCTACGGAATTCAGCACGGACGGTGTCGGAAAGGATCTGGTCCGAGGGCCTTGGTTGATCTTCTGCAAAACGTTTGAAGTCACCTCTCTGCTGACGACCTTCGAGATATTGCCCCGCGTTGATGAGGATCATCTGCACGGTGCTTTGGTCAACCGCTGAGATCGCTGAATAGTCGCGAATCCCCGTCTCTGGAGTGACATAAGTGAAGGGGCTTCGAGCGCGATCAAATCCTTGATGCTTGAAGATTTCGGGGCTCAATCGCCACAGGCGGGACGGAGAAAAAGGAGGTGTTTTAATTTCCCCCGAGAAGAGCTTTTCGTGGCTGACCCAATTTCCGTATTCGGGTGCCAAGAGTTTCTTCAGATAGGCTTCCGCTTTGCCCGCCTCTTGAAGCTTCTGCTTGATCCAGCCAACGATCTGGGCCGTGGCAAGTGGGTCCGGTTGTTTTTCCTCGTCCGGTGGCGGCATTTCCTCAAACGAAAGCATGTCCAGAACATCTACCCATCCCTCAACTTCAGCGTCGGTTCCGAAGCGGTCGGTGACCGTATGAAGGGTCAGTTTTCCTTTTTGTTTTTCCGGGCCGTGACAACGAATGCAGTTCTCTTTCAGATACAGCTTTACCACTTGGTCGAAGTCGGCGCCTGCAGCCACACTCGCTAGAAGGACGACCATGGCGGCCAGAGCCCAAGCGGATTTTATTCGGTTGCTGATCATGGGTGGATTTTCATTACGAACGGAAACTCGGGTTTACTTCTTAATACCCCAAATTTCTTCCAGTAGGTCATGTAGCACGGGATCGTGTTTCTTGAGTTCCGCCCGTACAAAGGGGTAGAAGTCGTTGCGGTCAAAATAGGCTTCGGTTCCTTCAGCGAAATATTCCATGTGAGTCGTTGCCGCATAGGCGCGGACCTTCTTGCCGGTGTGAGTTAACACCTTGTCGTAGAGGCCGGCTGTCATCGCCTTTTTATAAGCCGCCTTGATGCGCGGCTCGTCGTAGCCACCGAGGATCTGATCGTGATAGGCGTGGCTCAATTCGTGAAGGATGACGGATGGATGTTTCGCCAACTGTTTTCGATCCAGAAGTGCCGCCGCCCGAGTGACGTGGACTTTTTTGGCCAATCGAGGATCGTAGCCTCGCTCGATGAGCCAGGCGGCGCCGGGATGATATGGCCCTGGTTCCACATTGATCTCAAGGTGATCGTATTCGATCCAAATCTCCAGCGTTTGCAACTGCTTGACGCGGTCTTCCGGTATCATGATGGCGATGCGTTGCAAGTGACTGGCCAGCATTTTGAGAGCCTTCCCGCCTTCTTCCGCATGCTCGACCTCAAGCAATTTTGGGTCGATGTGAATGTTCCAACCTTCGATGTCCTTAACGACGGGATCGAAGTGGGCCTTCTGCGATGTTTTCTCCTTTGCTTTCGGTTCAGCGTTCGCGGCAAATACCACGATCAACACCGTCATCAGGGTCGCAAGTAGTAGCTGGAGTTTGGTTCTAGATCTTTTGATCATTTCTTTTGTCACACTAGCAGATTCCCACCATTCTTTAAATTAAGTTTATTTATATAAAACACCTAAAGTTTTGCCTGATACAGAAATCCGTCGTCCGCCATCGAGCAGAAGATCTTCCTCTACGAGAAGATCGGCTGGGCGATCGTTTGACGATACGGTGCAGTTAGACATGAAAATACACGAGAACCGCGCCGCTCTTCTGCATTAGGAATTCACTTCGCCGCGAGCGGCCTCTCGAGGCCGTCCAGGATCAGGTTCAGCGCGAATTCTGACTCATAGCCCGGGCGGACGCTGGAGGCCCTTCACCTCGTCGCGCCAAGCCACGATCGTCTCGCGGCACTCTCATCCGTCCTTTTTCAGACAGTCTATATGAGACTCGCAACGAGGCCGATCATCCCTCCGCAAACACCTCCCCAGACCACCAGCCATCCCAGGTGTGCGCGGATCATTTGCTGGATGATTTCTTTCACCATCCGGGGCGTCAATTCCTCAAGACGATTCTCAACGATCACGTTCACCCGGTCCAAGAGCTCCGAATGTTCCCCTCCGTCGTTACCTCCCGTCACGAGAGCTTGCAGCTTCTCCTGAAAATCTTCGGACGACACGATCTCGTTGACCGCCGCTCTCATTTTTTTGACAAAGTCCGTCTTGATGGGATCAAGGGCAGCCGCTCCTCCAAACATGGCGAGAGCCCCCCCGAACTTTGATTCCATAACCGCCGTTTTCAAAGCCTCGAAGGTGGGATCCAGATCGACCGAATCAATCAGAGGTGCCAGATCCACTCTAGGTTTCCCCGTGCCATCACTCACTTCACGACTCTCGAAGAATCGAGCAACGTTCTCCTGCGTGAAAAACTGCTGCATAATGAGTTGGTGAATTCCTTCTTTGAAATCCTCAAAACGCGCAGGAATCACGCCCGATCCGTAAAAGCCCGGAACTTTTTCAAAGAGCATGTGAATCGCGAGCCAATTCGTCAGCGCTCCGGAGAACGCAAAAAGTCCGATGTTTAAAACAGGTTCATGATAGGGCTCACTCAGAAAGTAGCCTGCAACCGCCAACAGAATCGCAATGAGATTTGTGACGAGGCTCTTGTTGAAGAGTTGTCTTTGCTTTGCCGGAGGTTGGGGGCCCGAGTCGGCAGTTCCTACTTTGTTTGAAAATTTACGCACGCCCTTCCTACGGAGCTGTCACGGGATTCCTTTTACTGCTTTTCACTTTGTATGCCGTACATAGCGTGAAAGTAAATCGCCCCAATCCAAGTCACTGCGACCGGATGGGGCGTAATGGAAGGCCCATCTCCTCGGTTCCTCAGTCTGTCGTGAACGGAGATGCCGGAAGGCCTTCCTTGTTGTAGAGATTGATCCCGACCGGGTTCGATTCGTAGCCGAAGCGCACGTGTTGGGGGGCCGTCACCTCGTCGTGCCAGACCAGAATCGTTTCTCCGTCGATCTTTGCCTTGGCCCAGTGCCACTTCCCGGCTTTGTCCTGGATCGAGAAGCGGGCCAATTCGGCACCGCTGGTTTCCTCCACCGGATCGAGTCCCTTCTTTTCGCCCGTCATGAGTCCGGAGCCGACATGGTCGAAGGAGATGCGGATCTTTGAGCCTTCCTTCTTCATTCCCTTGTAGAGTGGCCCAGAGGGCACCACGTCCTTCTTGTAGTCCTTCGCGAGGGCCCAGAGCGCGAGGCGCTTACCGACGTCCTGCTTGTTTTTGGGATGAATGTCCTTGGCGTTCCCGATGTCGATGATGACTGCCATCCCGGTATGGGGAAGCCGCAGGGCACGGCGCTGGCCTTCCCGCACCGGACCCCAACCGCCGCCCTCGGGCTTGTCCCCCGGGTTCTGGAAGTTCGCGAGCTGGACCCAGTAGAAGGAGAGCTTGTCGTTCTCAAAAACGGAGCGCCAGCCCTTCACGAGACCTTCCTTGAGGTAGTCGTAGCGCAGGCCGTCTCCGGCGTTTGATTCGCCCTGATACCAGATCGCACCGCGCACACTGAGCGGAGTGAGGGCGTGCACCATCCCGTTGTAGATCTGTACCGCGCCGCCCTTTGGCCTGGGCGCTTTGCCGCCCGCTTCTCGTGCCTTCGTGATCGACTCGAGGTTCTCGACGTAGTCCTCCAGGTTCGGGACAGCCTTGAAGCCGACAGGCGGAGTCCACGGCTCGATGCGCGTCCCTCCCCAGTTCGTGCCCACCAGCCCGATTGGCACCTTAAGTTCTTTCTGAAGTTCGCGCCCGAAGAAGTAGCCGGCCGCAGTGAAGCCTGGGATGGTCTCCGGCGAGCAGATCTGCCACTGGCCGCGGGGATCATCCTGCGGATCCGGCTTCGCGACGTGCCCCGGGACGTTGAAGAGCCGAATCTGCGGGTGGTCCGCCGCCGCGATCTCCTCCTTCGAGTTCAGCGAGCTGTTCACGCTCCACTCCATGTTCGACTGGCCGGAGCAGATCCAAACTTCGCCAAGGAGGACGTCCTTGAGTTCGATCATGTTCTTTCCCTTCACAGTCATGGTGTGGGATTTGCCATCCGCCGCGAGCGCGGGGAGGTCAACTCGCCATGCCCCCTCCTTAGCGGCAGTGGTGGTGGCGCTCTTATTGCCGAGTGAGACGGTGACGCCTTCTCCCGGATCGGCCGTTCCCCATACCCGAATCGGTTCTCCCTGTTGCAGGACCATGTGGTCTCCGAAAACTTTCGAGACGGTGACGTCGGCGAAGGTGACCGGGGTGGAGGAAAGAGTGCCCGCGAGGAACAGGGCGGTGGAGAGGTGGCGATTTCGAGTCATGAGATGGGTGTTGTTATAGAATTGAAGAATAAGTCCCCACTGGGATTGAGGTGTGAGGGAACACTAGAATAATCTCCCGGAGGCCGCTCTCTTTCACTCCGCCCCCAGAAACCTGATTCCTTTGCTCCTCATCCCCTTGCCATTTCCCGGGAGAGGGGCGGAGCTGATAGCGACTGGATTGGCCGTCCATCGTAATTCTATCGTCCCGATTTTGGTAATCTAAGCCGTTCGATACCCGGCATGAAAGTTATTATCGGAAAGCGGCTCAATTCGCCGACACCCTTTTCCAATCGTCACTCAGCTTCACTTTCAAGGCTCTTTTCGCCTTGGTATCCAGTTCTTCCAGCGTGAAACGGACGCACATGACGTAAGGTTCTTCGCCGTGGGTCCAATGGCCGTAGGTGACGGTGACGAAAGTGCCGTCGGGGAGAATTTCGACTCCGGGATAGGTGGTGTCGTGGCCTTTCTTGTTGTCCATGATGCGCACAATGTACTGACCGGGGGTGCCTTTCTCGAGATCGTCCCAGGTCCCGACCCAGCCGGACCAATCGCCGGCGTTTGGCATGGGGCCGGAAACTTCTCCGGATCCCATCACCTTGTTGCCCGGGGAGATGCCTCGGAAGGAAATGAAGAGCCGTCCATCGGGTCCGTATTTTCCGGTGTGCCGGTCGCCGGTGAGCGAGATTGGGAGCTCGCGTGGTTCGCTCCAGTTTTCCCCTTCGTCATCGGAAAAGATGATGTGGGAATTCTTCTTACGGGAATTCTCCCGGAGCAGCACCGCGAGACGTTTGCCGTTCGGCGACCGGATGATCCCTGGTTCACAGAGATGGACCTCTGAAGATTCGCAAATGGTTTTTGGATCAGACCAGGTTAGCCCGCCGTCGGTGGAGTTCGTCTGGAGCAGCTTGAAGATGTTCGGCTTCTCGCGCTTGCCGTTTGGTTTCAGGAAGCGACCGTCGTCATGAAACAGGCAGAAGTAGTGACCGGGTTTTTCTTTCACTTCCATGTGGCAGCCCATCGCGACGATCCCACCGAAATTGCCGATCGGTTCCAACTCTGACCAGCTCGTACCATCATCCTCGGTGACCGCCATCCGGATCGGATGCAGGCCCGAGAACATGATGATGCGTTTCTTCCCCTCGGCGTCCGTGACCCGATGAAGGGTGGGCACTTCTTTCGAGGTCATCCACGACTTCGGCGTCGGCAGTCGCTCCGACCAGGTCAGCCCGCCGTCGGTCGAGCGTTTGTAGACAATTCCGCCGCGACCATGGCCCTTTGGTAAAACGGTTAGGATCGTCTTCCCGTCATCGAGCAGGCAAGTCGTCGGGTGTCCGAGATACTGCCCGGACTCGTGAGCGACCAATACCTGGCGGTAGTAATCGTCGGCCAGATCGATGAAGGAAATTTGGTTGGAGCCAGAGGTTTCCTGAGCGTCGGACGATGCCACGATCAAGACGGTCGCCATGAAGATAGAAGTGAAGAATCGCATTTCGCGATCTTTTAGGCTTCAGGAAGAAAAGACAAGGCTGCGGAAACGCGGCCCGGGCTCTTGTCAATCACGGGGTTCCTTGCCCGGCTAGCAAAAGAGCTCGTCATCGAACTTCCGATCCTCAAGAGCGTGTGTGGCACTAATTGTGCTTGAATCATCGATGTCCTGGAGACGTCCGAATTTTCTTCGGATGTTCCTCGCGGGCTTTTTGGATTTCTTCGACCATAATCGCAAGCCCACACCGCGCTAAACTTGAGCCTTGCTTTCGCCAAGCCCGCGCACGCATCATCACATCCAAACTTTCGTCCGTTTTTTTCATGAACTTCTCAAGGCCCTCCATTTTTCTCGCACTCGCTCTCCAGACCGCGGCCCACGCTGGGATCAATCTTCTCGCCAATCCCTCGGCACAGGATGGTGCCACCGCTGGATGGAACATCGTCGCCAATGGCGGCGACGGATGGACGACCCGCGGTGACTCCGTGGATGGCGATGGCGCAAGCTTCATCACCTCCTACAACTGGTGCACCCTCCAAAACTTTCGGCAATGCCCTCTTTGAAATAGTCGACAACCAAATGGA
>JAPKDJ010000047.1 GCA_026421245.1 Akkermansiaceae bacterium
TTTCCTTTTCCTTTTCCTTTTCCTTTTCTCGTTCGAGGTAGGACTTCCCTTCGGTGATCCACTTGGGCGCTTCCTTGCCTTTGACGTGGGTGTCGAACCACTCGCGGACTCGGTAGTGGTAGTCGACCATATTTTCGGGCTTGCGGAGGCCGTGGTTTTCGCCGGGGTAGACGAGCATGACCATGTTGTCTTTACCAGCCCAACGAGCGGCGTTGTACATCTGCACGCCCTGTCCCCAGTCGACGGCTCCGTCTTTATCACCGAAGGCAATGAGCAAGGGGGTGTTGAGGGTGTCGAGTCCGTGGATGGGGGAGTTACGAACGTAAGTGTCCACATCGCGCCAGAAGGGCTTGTTCATGCGGCCTTGTGACTGGGTGAAGATGGCGGCGTTAGTTTGTCCGGAGTTCCAATAAACGCTCACCGACATGCTCATCATATTGGTCAAAGGTGCTCCTGCGACTCCTGCGGCAAAGACATCGCTGCGAGTTACGATGAAGGCGGTTTGATAGGCCCCCCAGGAATGGCCGACAAGGCCGACCTTCTTTTCATCGATCATGCCGGTTTTAATGACTTCCTTGACGGCGGGGACGACACATTCGAGGGCCGAGATTCCCGGTTCCTGAGGTCGGTAAACGATGTCGGGTTGGAAGACGAAGTAACCCTCGGCTGAGAAGACGGCGGGGTTGTAGGGGTGCTTTTCGGTGGGGATGTTGTAGCGGTGAAGTTCCTGTGATCGCTTTTCGTAGATGTAGACGATCATGGGATACTTTTTACCTGCCTTGTAGTTGGCGGGGTAGCGAAGGGAGCCTTGCAACTCGACCCCATGATCGTTTTTGAAATTGATTAACTCGGAACGGCCCCAGCGGAATTCCTTCTGGAACGCGTTTGTTTTTGAGATCTGTCTTCCCTTGGAAAGGTCTGGTCCGGAAATGAAGAGATCGGGTGAATCGTTCGCCGACTCTTTGGTGAGCATGTAGGTGTCGGTATCATGGGCCCGCGTGAGGAACATGATGGACTTGTCTTCCCAAAGGAGGGTTTTCAATTTTCCTGGTTTGGAAACACTAGGGAGGCGTCCGTAGCCGGACTTCTTGTTGCGCTCGCCGTAGAGTGCAATATACAGGTTTTTTTTGGGATCGATGAGCCCATCGTCATCGGGAGAGAAGCTAGCCTGGGAGAGGCGGTGGCGAAGGGAATCATCCTTTCCGTTGGTGAGTCTTTTCGCTTTTGAACCGTCGGGAGCGATGAGCCAGATATCAAAGCGGTCGTAGAGTAAAACGCCGGAGCTATCCTTAAGCCAGTATCCGCTGCCGTAGGGGCGTTTTTCGACGGCAAGGGTGTCGTCTTCCTGATTTGTGAAGTCAGTAGCGAGCGCTTCGGTGAGACCAATTTGTTTGCCGGATGCCAGGTCGTGCGACCAGACATTGCCCTCGCGGAGGAAGAGGAGGTAACGTCCGTTGGGGCTGGTGGAGAGGGTGTGTTTGATTCCTTCGAGAATGCGTTTGCGTTTTCCGGTGCTGGTGTCGACAGAGTAGACGTCTTGTAGGCGAGGTCCGAACATCGCTGTTTGGTCGTGAGGGGTATTGTCGAAGCCGATGGCATGTTTTCCGTTCCGTGTGATGCTGACTCGCTCGGTGAGATCGGTAGTGAGCTGGATGAGTGAACCTTTTTCAGGCCACCAGACGGCCCGGCGTTTTGGGTTTTTACGTGTGCCCCCAAGTCGCTTCTGGAGGGGCATGATTTCAGTGTCTTTTGTATGCCAAACCTCGACGTTGGATTTTTCCTTGATGGTTTCCCGAAGGGTTTTTTTTGGTTCCTCTGCAAAGGGGAAGTCCGAAGGTTCATCCATCGAGGCTTTCAGGGGGGCGTGTTTCTTGGACTTCTTTTTCTTCTTCTTTGGCTCCTCTTTTTTCTTTGGCTCAAGGGCTTTGGGTTTCTTTTCCCACTCTTTCAGATCGCAGTAGATGGCTTTCCCGTCCTTTGAGAACGAAAGTCCCCCGGCTGTGATGTGCATGAGCTTGGGGAATTTCTTCTGCTTGGTGTGGTCGTAGGATTCTTTATTTGAGTCATGATGGTTCAGGTCCCTCCAAAGGAGAATGACGTGCGAGGCGTCTTCCCCTTTTGCGTGTTCGATCTCGCGCATGGCAGCGAGGTCGTAGGCATCCTTGCGCCAATGGAGGCTGGTGTATTCCTGCTTGTTGGATTCGAGCGTGTGAAGGAAACCGATGGCGGGTTCGAAGAGTTGCAAGGAGTTGCTGATGGTCGGGGAGTCGATCACCATGGCGAGGTGAGCACCGGTGTCACTCCAGGCGAATTGGGTGACGTTTCCGAAAGTGGTATCGGTTCCATTCTCGAGGTCCCGAACAATCAGAGCGTTTTTTTCCGGGGATTCTCCGGCAATCTCAATGGCGGCAAAGCGACTGTTATCGCTAAAAGTGAGTGACTTGACTTTGTTGAACTGGGTCGTTTTTCCATCAGTAAGATGACGGAGATGAATGGTTGACCCCGGGGGTGTTGGTGATTTCTTTTTCTCGGTGTTTTTTTTGCCGATCGTCACGGAGAGCCACGCGCTGTTGTTTGAAAAGAGGGGTCGTTGGCCTTGTTTGAAAGTGATGGCCTTGGAGGGTTTTTTTCCTCCCAGCTTATGCAGGTGCAAGGACCTATCCTCATCAACACGCGTGACCCCATAAATGAGCCATTTACCATTTGGTGAAAGCCTGCGGTTTGCCGGATCAAGTCGTTCCCACTGTGCATAGTCTGGTGCGGAGATGGGACGCTTTGGGCTGCGTTTCTTCTTGTTTCCTTTTCCCGCCCTTGGTTTTTCCTCGGGATCGGCCTTATTTTCGTTTTTTTTAACGGCCTTTGCGGAAGGGGGTGCCTCGGGTTTGGTTTTGCCGTCGGATTTAGGGTCCGGCGGATCCGCAAGGAGAACCGAAGCGGGGAAAAGTAAGATGGATAGGGCGAGTGCGAGGGAATACCGCATAATTATTAGGATGGAAGGAACGAGGGGATTTACCTCTTAAGTGATCCAGTGAGAAGCTTCCATTTTCGGATAAGCGCAAGGAATACATCGTGCTTGCTTGTGTCCGGTGCCGTGTTTTGTGTATTTCTTTCTCATGGCAGAGACATTACGTTGGGGAATTTTGGGTTCAGCAAACATCGCCCGGAAGAATTGGGAAGCGATCAAGAACTCGGGAAACGGTGTTGTGACAGCGGTCGCAAGCCGAGATTCCGCAAAGGCACAGCGATTTATCGATGAATGCCAGGCGGAGGTTTCTTTTCCGGAAGCTCCTCGAGCAATTGGCGGCTATGATGAGATTGTGACGGCGGATGATGTTGATGCCGTCTATGTCCCGCTGCCTACCGGATTGAGGGAAGAATGGGTGATCAAAGCTGCGGAGGCAGGGAAGCACGTGATGTGCGAGAAACCCTGCGGAGTGGATTACGAGGCTTTAAAGTCAATGACTGCGGCTTGCGAGGCAAACAACGTTCAGTTCATGGATGGAGTGATGTACATGCACAGTGACCGCATGCCCATGTTAACGAAGGCACTGGGTGACCCTGAAAATGTCGGGTCAATCAAGCGGATCGCCACGGCATTTTCGTTTTGTGCACCCCCGGAATTCTTTGGCGAAAATATTCGTAGTAATAGCGAATTGGAGCCGGCCGGGGCACTGGGAGATCTGGGCTGGTATACCATCCGGGCCATCTTGTTCGTGATGAATTACGAGATGCCGTTATCACTTCGGGCGACAATGCTCTCGACGGCTTCTCCGGACAATAGTCCTAACCCGGTGCCGACGGAGCTCAGTGCGGAACTTTTCTTCGCCAACGGAGTGTCTGCTACATTCTACAATTCGTTTCTGACCGAGAACCAACAGTGGTTGCATGTCAGCGGAACGAAGGGGCATCTTCGGGTCGATGATTTTGTGCTACCATTTCCTGGAGGAAGTCTTGGTTTTGAGGTTTCGAACCCTAAATTTATTCAAGAAGGTTGTCGATTCACGATGGAGAATCATCAACGTGATCATGTCGTTGAAGAGGAGGCGAATAATTCACCCGATGCGCAGGAGACCAAGTTGTTTCGAAATTTTGCCAAACTGGCCTTGAGTGGATCTCCTGATGGATTTTGGCCTGAGATATCCTTGAAGACACAAAGGGTTCTTGATGAATGTCTCGTGTCCGCCCGAAACGGGGGAGAGAGAATTAAACTTTGAGGCTTCTGATCGGGATCCCCCGAGAAATGAGATTCCTGGGTATTTTGTTGTTACGTTCAAAACAAAGACCACTCCCGTTTTAGGAAGTGGGCTCTTTGGGAGGTGGATTCTGTTAGTTTGGGAGGCTACTTCTTTTTCGCATCCTTATTTTTGGCCTCATCTGGACAGGCCTGAGAGCAGTCTTTCTTTTCTGCTAACTTCGTGTTGAGACGATCAACCATTTGTTTCAGGTTCTGAAGTTCCTTCTTCATCGTTGCAACAAGAGCCCGCTCTTGAGCTTCGATTCTTCGAATTTTTCCAGCCTTGGCATGTTCGGCCGTCTTGCGGTCACTGTCAGTTTTTGCTTTTCAATTGCGCACTGATCTTCTTCATTTTTGATTCGATCATAGCGACCTTCTTTTCAGCCGCTTTTAAGGCATTGGCGGCGTTATTTCGGTCGGAATCAGCACCCTTTTTCTTGCCGCTGAGTTCCTTCAATCGAGCAAGGGAGTTCTTTACCATTTTTGACGCGGCTGCTTTTTTCCTGGAAGCATCGGCAACAGCCTTCTTGGCTGGGGCAGCTTTCCGAGTCTTTTTGGTATCGTCAGACTTCTTTTTGTCAGTGGTTTTTTTTGCTGCTTTCTTGGCCGGAGCCTTCTTGGCAACTTTGTTCACTCCCTTTTGGGTCGCTTTTTTTGCGGCTTCAGATTTTTTGCGTTTGGTGAGTTCTTGAGCTTTCTTGACCTCTGCGTTTTTCTTTGCGGCAGCTTCTTTTTTGGTCTTGTCTGAAGACTTTGCCTTTTTGGGTTTTCCCTGCTCTTTTTTAGACTTCTGAGCCTGCTCGGTTTTCTTCTTTGGCGGCTCTGCTTTTTTGTCTTTTGGCGCGGCGGTGGCGGCTCCAAGCAAACATGCGGACAGCGCAAGTGCGGTTAGTTTGTTTTTCATGAGTGATCGGTTATTAGAAAGTCTGAATTGACTTTTTGTGGGACTAATTACCCATTGAAGATTCTCTGCCTTTCAGTTAGATGAACGGAAATAAAAAGATTGTTACTCCCCGGTTCCTCCACTCCAGTTCTTGGATTGAAAGGGGGAGGCGGGTAGTCCTCCTGAGTTGATGAGGTTTGGATTCGCACTACGATGCCATCCGAAGCGGACATGCTTTGGATGGTTTACGTTTTTGGCACTGACGACGATAGTTGCGCCATCGATCGATGCTTCGGCAGGAACAAATTTTTCGTCAGCGCCAGCAATTTGAAATTCATTGAGGGGATTTCCATCACGGGATTTTAAGCCTTTGGCAACGTGGGCGAAAGCGATGCGGATTTTCCCTCCCTCGATCTTGATTGATTTGTAGAGGGGGCCTGAATAGACGACGCCTTCCTTCTTGTAGTTTTTGGCGAGAGCCCAACTTGCGAGGCGATTGCCAACGTCACGTTTGTTTCGGGGATGAATGTCTTTGATGTCATGAACGATGTCGGTGGTCACGGCCATGCCGGTGTGAGGAATTTTGAGAGTGGCGCATTGGGCTTCCCAGAGAGCAGGGAGTTGTCCGGTGGCGTAGCGTTCATTTCCCCATGGAGCGATTTGGACGAAGTAGAAGGGCATGTCTTTGTTTTCGAATGCGGTGCGCCATCCTTCGATAAGCGCCTTCATTTTTTCGCGGTAGGCGAGTCCGTTTTTCTGAATGACATTGGTTTCGCCCTGATACCAAATGGTGCCTCGAACCTCGAATTGAGTGATGGGAGCAATCATGCCGTTGTACATTTTTCCGGAAGTTGTGTCGGTTACGATCCAGGGTTCGATGGGAGATCCACCCCAGGAGCTATTTATGAGCCCCATTGGGACATCTGTTTCTTCGTGGATTTCTTTGCCGAAGTGGTAGAGGACGGCGGAAAAATTAGGAATAGTTTGGGGTGTGCAGGAATTCCATTTGGCTTTGACATTTGGGGCGGGGGCATTGGCCTGGACCTTTGGAATATGGAAGAGACGAATTTGGGGGTGATTTGCTTCGTTGATGGATTTCTTCCCTTGCTCCGTTCCCTTGAGGGACCATTCCATGTTTGACTGCCCAGAGCCGATCCAGACATCGCCAATGAGGATATCTTCGAGGATGATCGTGTTTTTTCCGGCAACAGTGAGGGTGTGTTTCTGGCCGCCATCGGCTTTGAAAGCGGGGAGACCGACGAGCCAATTCCCGTCCTCCTTGGCAACGGTATTGTATGTTTTTCCGCTAAACTTAACGGTGACTTTTTCCTTAGGATCAGCGGTTCCCCAAATATGAAGGGGAGCTTCCCGTTGGAGGACCATGTGGCTGCTCAAGACCGATGGGAGTATGACCTCCGCCTGTGCAGAAGAGGTTACAGCAAGGATTCCGAGAGCAAGGCTGAACGAGGTTGGTTTTGTCATGGAACTTATTATGAGCGAGATCCCCAGAGGGGCCCATGTCTAAAATGAAATGGCTTTGGAGTCCTTACTTTCTTGGGAGAGCAATCGTCAGGATGACAGCAATCAAGACGCATCCCGAACTGACCCATAGGCAGGCGGCGAGGCCGGCCCAGGCATAAGTGAGGCCGGAGAGGAGGGTTCCGATGAGGCGGCCTCCGGCGTTGGCCATGTAGTAGAAGCCAACGTTGAGGGCTGCTTTGTCAGCGTCGGAGTAGGCGAGAATGAGGTAGGAGTGGAGGGCCGAGTTCAAGGCGAAGACGACTCCAAAGATTAGGAGTCCGCCAAGAATGGTGGGGGCGAGGTGAAAGTCGTTTTGGACTCCGAGGGCGAGGAGAGCGCTAACGAGGAGAAGGAGGATTCCCCAGATGAGGGCGGAGTGGGCCGTTTGGGAAACAGTTTCTTTTTTGCGAAGGAGTTTGGGTGCAGCGGCTTGCACGATTCCGTAGCCAATCACCCAAGCTGCCATGAAAGCACCGGTGGCTGAGTGGGACCAATTGAAGACGGAACTGAGGAAGACGGGGAGGCCGACGACGAACCAGACATCGCGCGAGGCGAAGAGGAAAAAACGGGCCGCAGAGAGAATATTGATCTCCCGGGTTTTAGAGAAGAGATCCCGGAATTTGGCCTTCTGTTTGGATCGTCCAAGATCTCCTTTGAGGGAAAATTTGAGAATGATGAGGATGACGGACAGAGCGATGGCCATGGACCAAAGGGACCATTGGAAGCCAAGAGTTGTGAGAAGGAGGCCGCCGAGGAAGAAGCCGATTCCTTTGAGCGCGTTTTTGGATCCGGTGAGGATGGCGACCCATTTAAAGAGGCCGGATTGTGCTTCGGCAGTGTCGGTGGGCACGAGAACGCGAACGGCGCTCTTTGAACTCATTTTGGTGAGATCCTTGGCGATGCCGGAGAGGGCCTGGGTCCCCATGATATAGGCAATGGTGAGGACGAGCGACCAGACAGGATTAAGGAGGGAAAGGAGGACTAACGAGAGGATTTGGAGAAAAATTCCGGAGGTGAGGGTAATCTTGAGCCCCTTGGAGGAGGCGAGCCAGCCGCCAAAGAGGTTGGTGAGGATGCCACAAAATTCGTAGAGGAGGAAGAGGTAGGCAAGCTGGATTGCGGTGAGGCCGCGGTCATAGAAGTGCAGGAGCACGAGCATGCGGAGGGCGCCATCGGTGAGAGTGAAGCCCCAGTAGGCGGAGGTGACGAGGGCGTAGGCGCGGGCATGCATAAAATGAACGATTTAACGATTGCAGAATGGACAATCGGGGATGTTTCGGGATCTGGCTAAAAGCTTTTTGCTCGCTACAATGAAGACGCGACTTGTTTGGTGAGATCCATCATGCGGTTGGCGTAGCCCCATTCGTTGTCGTACCAGACAAGGAGTTTAAGTTGGGTGGTATTGACGATCATGGTGGAGGGGGCGTCGACGATTCCGGAGCGGGGGTCGTTGACGTAATCGGCACTGACGAGGGGGCGTTCTTCGTAGCCGAGAATTCCTTTTAAGGAGCCTTCGGAAGCGGCTTTAAGAGCGGCGTTTACTTCGGCGACGGTGGTTTCTGTTTTGAGCTCGAAGACGCAGTCGGTGAGCGAGGCGTTGAGCATTGGGACGCGGACCGCGACTCCGTTGAGGAGGCCTTCGAGCTCGGGGTAGATCATGGTGATGGCAGTGGCCGATCCTGTGGTGGTAGGGATGAGGGAGTTGATGGCGGAGCGGGCGCGACGGAGATCTGCGTGCGGGGCATCGACGATGGTTTGGGTGTTGGTGAGGTCGTGCAAGGTGGTGATCATTCCGTGGCGGATGCCGAAGGTTTCAAGGATGACCTTAACGACGGGAGCGATGCAGTTGGTAGTACAAGAGGCTGCGGTGAGGAGGTGGTGCTCGCCGGGCTTGTAGAGGTGGTCATTGCAGCCGACGACGACGTTGAGAGCACCTTCTTTCACGGGGGCGGCGACGATGACTTTCTTGACGCCTTGGTCGAAGTAATTTTGAAGAAGGGAGGGGGTTCGAAATTTTCCGGAGCACTCGAGGACGATGTCGCAATCGGACCAGTCGGTGGCCGTGATAGTGTTGTTTTGGGAGTGAGTGATGCGGTGGCCGTCGATCGTGAGAGAATCGTCATCGCTGGTGATCCCGTGATCATTCCAGTGGCCGTGGACAGTGTCGAATTCGAGAAGATGCGCGGAGGTGGCAGCGGGTCCGTGAGCTTCGTTGATGTGGACGAAGTTGAAGTTTGGGTCGCCGAAGGCGGCGCGGAGGTCGAGTCTGCCGATCCGGCCGAAGCCGTTAATTCCGATATTGATGCTCATTTATTTTTTAAAGTTGAAGACTTGAATGGAGCCGGTGAGGCTTTTGGCGGGAAAGTTTTTTTGGGGGATGTTAGGGAGGGAGAAGTCACGTTTTGGAAGACAGATATCTTTGGCGAGGCAGTCGGCTTTTTTAAGGGAGAGGTGAAAGGTGATCATTTGCTCGTCGGTTTCGATTGATTCGATGGGAAGGCGGGTGAGGACGGGGGCCTCGTGCTCAAATTCGACGGGGACATCTTGCGAGCCGAAGAGATCGGAGGCTGCCTCGAGGATGCGGGCGAGTTTGCCAGCTTGGATTCGGTGAACGAAGTCGTCGGCGACCCAGACCTGGAGAACGCAGGTTTGTTCGGAATGGCGTTTGCCGCCACAATCGAGGAAGGCCTTTGAGATGGCGCCGACTTCAGTGATGTGAAAGTGAGCGGGGGCAGTGGAGGAATCAGGCAGGGCGAGAGTCATCCCATGGTCGGGATGATCGAGAAGGAGGCGGGAGAACTCGGAGAGGTTCATTCTTAGCAGCAGTTGGAGTTGGTAGAGAGTGAATCGACACAGCGGAGAAAATCGTCGAGACAATCGCAAGCGAGGGAGTAGTAAATGTGGAGGCCGGTTTTTTGACAGGTGAGCCACCCCGCCTCGCGCATGACGGTGAGGTGTTTTGATACGGTGGATAGGTCACCTCCAATTTGTTGGTGGAGTTCCCCAACGCAGGAAGTTTTTTTGGCAAGAAGCTCGGCGATGCGAAGGCGGGTGGGATGGGCAAGAGCCTTGATGACTGCGACGCGGTCTACAATGTTGGTCGTCATTACTTGGCGAAAATGCCAAATACTTTCTTCCTGTCAAAAGAAAAATCCCAAGGTCCGGAAACCGTGGGATTTTGAAAATTGCTTCGATCGAAAAGCTTAGGAAGCTTTTCGCACCTTTTTGATGATGCTGGCGACCGTTCCGCTGGGCTTGGCGCCAACACCGAGCCATTTGTCGGCTTTCTCGAGGTCGAGAGTGTAGTTTTCGCCTTCAGCCATAGGGTTGTAGGTTCCAAGCTGTTCGATGTAACGCCCATCGCGACGCTTGCGGCTGTCAACAGCTACGATTTTGTAATAAGGACGATCCTTGGAACCTTGGCGAGTGAGTCGAAGTGCTACCATAATTTTGGTGGTGGGCGCGGAAGCTGGCTTAAGATCGGGGATTTGCCAAGGTTTATCTGTATCTTTTTCCAAGATCCAAATGGTCACTGTCCTGTCATACAAAAGCGCTCCCATGCTGCTGGTGAGGCGACATGGGAGCGTTGAGAATGGGATCGAGGGAATTAGTCGTTTTTCTTAATGATAAAGAAAACTTTATCAATTTCCCTTACTGCTGTGGCGGGAAGGGTGTGAGTGATCACATTGCCTTCGGTATCGATGCCCTCATCGAAGTCCGAGCAATTTTCAAGAGGAAGGGAGAGAACGGTAGTCGCTAGGTCGCTGCTGCTCCGTTGATGTAACTGGTTTGGTTGCCATTACCTCCATCCCAGGTCCAGACAACGTGGTATCATGTTTCATAAGTCTGTTTCACAAAGAGGATTCGTCTTAACGAGGTGAATTTGTATGGTGGCTTACATTGAGTTCACTTCAAGAAGTGAGAGCTTCTGACTTGTTGAGAATCAGGGTTTAGGCCTAGGAAGGGCTCAACTGATTTGTCAGGCATTCGATAGAATGCTCGATAGTCTTTTGGGCTCATGTGCATCACCGAAATGAAGGCGCGAGTGAAGGAGGCATGTTCCTGATAGGCGAGTGAGGTGGCAATTTGGCCGATACTCAGAGTCGAGCTGAGAAGTTGGTCGCAAGCTGCCGTGATTCGGGCCCGAACCAAATATTGTTTCGGAGTGGTCCCGAGATACTGGCGGAATCTACGCTCCAGACTACTAACTGACATCCCGGACTGACGGGCTAGCGTCTGAACGCTAATGTCTTCTCCGAGGTTTTCGTGGATCTGGTCGATTAGCTCGGAGATGGCGCGGTGGGGAGTTTGGAGCGGGGGGCCTTCGCCATGCTCCAGACGGCGGGAGACCCCGGCAGTGCCCATAACTTCGCCCCCTTCACCAAAAAGAGGGATCTTGGAGGTCATTCTCCACTCAATTCCTCCTCCGGGGCGGGTCACAATTTCTAACTTGTTGTGGAGAGGTTTTGCGGAGCGAATCACTTTTTCATCATCACTGCGGAAGAATTTTGCCATGGTAGCAGGGAAGAGGGATTCGTCTGTTTTCCCCACTAGCTCTTCGGGGGAACGCTGGAGGAGTTGCGCGTATGCGCGATTGACGAAAATGATCTCACCTGCTTGATCCTTGATCCAGAACATCACGTCCGGGAGGGCTTCGAAGAGACCAAGGGCGATCTGACCCGGCTTAAGGCGGGCGGTGAAATCGTCGAAATGATTGGAGGGCATGGCTTTTGACGAATTAGGACAAAAAAACGATGAATTGCATCATGGTGTTTTGGAAGAACTTTCTGCTAGCATCCTTTCTCGGTCGGGATGATCCTGCCGTTTGAACCTTTAATATCGACCGATGTCAGAATACTTTCCCAATATCCCGAAAATTAAATACGAGGGCCCCGACTCCGATAACCCTTTCGCCTTTCATCACTACAATCCCGATGAAGAGGTGGCGGGAAAGACGATGCGTGAGCACATGCGCTTTGGCGCGGCCTACTGGCACTGCATGCGCAATGGCCTGGGTGATCCCTTTGGTGACGGGACCGCTTTGATGCCTTGGGACAATGGACAGGAGACTCTGGAGAATGCCCTTGCCCGCGTGCCGGTCTTCTTCGAATTCCTCGATAAGGTTGATATCGACTACTACTGTTTCCACGATCGCGACATCTCTCCCGAAGGTGAGACGCTCGCGAAGACGCATGAGATTTTCCACAGGGTCGTTGATGAACTGGATACTTATCAGAAGAGCAGCGGGAAAAAACTCCTCTGGGGGACAGCGTGTCTCTTTGCCCATCCCCGCTACGCGCACGGTGCTTCGACATCTCCAAATGCCGATGTTTTTTCCTATGCGGCGAGTCAGGTCAAAAATGCCATCGATGCGACCCATCGTCTCGGAGGCCCCGGATACACTTTCTGGGGTGGTCGTGAAGGATACGGATCTTTGATCAATACCGACATGAAGAGGGAGGTCGATCACCTTGCCGCCTTCCTTCACATGTCTGTTGATTACGCCAAGAAAATTGGCTTCACGGGACAATTCTACATCGAGCCCAAGCCTCGTGAACCGTCTACCCACCAATACGATTCAGACTCGGCTGCGTGTTTGAATTTCCTCCGGGAATATGAGCTCCTCGATCACTTCAAACTCAACCTTGAGACCAATCACGCAACATTGGCTGGACACACCATGGAGCATGAATTGGAAGTGGCGATGGGAGCTGGGGCGTTGGGGTCGATCGATGCAAACCGTGGAGATGAGCTTCTCGGTTGGGACACCGATCAATTCCCAACGGATATTTACGGGACAACCAATATCATGATCCGTCTGCTGAAGATGGGAGGATTTACCACGGGGGGGCTCAATTTTGACGCCAAACGTCGCCGTGAAAGCCACGAGCCCGAAGATCTTTTCCACGCTCACATTGGCGGAATGGATGCTTTCGCGCGTGGTCTCAAGATTGCCGCGAAGATTATTAAGGACGGGCGTTTCGACGAGTTCGTAAAGAACCGTTATTCCTCTTATGACAGTGGGGTGGGTGCCGAGATTGAATCTGGAAAGGCGAACTTTGACTCTCTTCATGAGCACGCGCTTGCAATCACGCCGCCGCAGCTTTCGAGTGGGCGCCAGGAGCGTCTTGAAAACCTTCTTAACGATTATCTCTAGGCTCTTATGTCTCTCGTTCTTGGTCTCGATTCGTCAACCCAGAGTCTTTCGGCGGTCATTCTTGATACCGAAAAGGGAATCGTTGTTGCTGATGACTCGGTAAATTTCGGGAAAGATCTGCCCCAATATGGTCAGCCTCATGGCTACGATGAATCGGGTGCCCGGGGCAGGGTCCATTCCAATCCCTTGATGTGGCTGGAGGCACTCGATCTCCTGCTTTCCAGAATGACCAAGAATGGTGTGGATTTTTCCAACATTATAGCGGTTTCCGGATCGGGGCAGCAACATGGGAGCATTTATCTGCGAAGCTGTTTCGGGGAGAAGCTTGCTTCGCTTTCCGCTTCCTCTGATCTCAAGGGACAACTCGCAGGATGTCTGACTCGTCAAAGTTCACCGATCTGGATGGATAGTTCGACGAGTGAAGAATGTGCCGAGATTGCGACCGCGGTTGGCGGGAATCAGGTTGTTTGTTCAGAGTCAGGATCAGTAGCAGTCGAACGATTCACTGGTCCCCAGATTCGTAAGTTTGCCAAGACCGAACCTGATGCCTATGCCCAGACTGGTGTGATTCATCTCGTGAGTTCTTTCTTTGCTTCGATTTTTTCAGGAAAGAATGTAGCCATTGATCACGGAGATGGCGCGGGCATGAATCTCATGAACCTTGCGGGAAAGGACTGGGATCGTGATCTTGTGAAGGCCACGGCAGATGGGCTTCTTGAAAAACTCCCGCCGTGTGCGCCTTCCGCGACAAAGTCAGGAGCGGTCTCGTCCTACTTCGTCGAAAAATTCGGCTTCTCTCCGACTTGCGAGACCGTGATTTGGTCTGGAGATAATCCTTGCAGCTTGATTGGGATGGGAGCGGCCTCGCCGGGTAAAGTGGTGATTAGCCTCGGAACGAGCGACACTCTTTTTGCCGCGATGTCCGAGCCAAGGACCGATCCCAATGGTTTCGGACATGTCTTTGGAAATCCTGCCGGAGGGTACATGAGCTTAATCTGTTTTAAAAATGGTTCGCTCGCTCGTGAGGCAGTGAAGGAACAATTTGGACTTGATTGGAGCGCCTTTGAGAAGGAGGCCCTGTCCACAACGCCCATTGGAAATGAGGGGCTCATGATGCTTCCTTTTTACGAGCCGGAAATCACTCCTGCGATTGATACCGGCGGCCCCGTTTTTTCGGAACCTGGTGAACCTTCTTCTGAGCAGACGGTTCGGGCTGTCATGGAAGGGCAGTTCCTCAATATGAGAGCTCATTCAGCCTGGCTTGGAGTTGATCCTGAACGGATTTACATTACCGGCGGAGCTTCTGAGAACGATGGCATTGCTCAAATTATTGCCAATGTTTTCGGTGTGCCGGTTGATCGGTTGGATGTTCCCGGGTCGGCCACGATAGGGGCAGCGATGCGAGCGGCCCATGGAATTGGGAAAGATCTTGCCGATCTTGAATCGAAATTTAGCCAGCCGAAAGAAGGGCGCAATATTGAGCCCGAGGAAGGGGCAAAGGAGATTTACGACGGGATGATGGCGTCTTTTCTCGACTTTATTAAGGAACAAAAGAATTCTTAGCGGTTTCCGCTTCACTCGCTGCCGAGATCTTTTAGACTAATGTCAGCCATTTAATTCAAATAAATCATGTCCAGACCAGTCACACTATTCACCGGCCAGTGGGCCGATCTTCCGCTCGCTGAACTCCTCCCGAAAGTCAAAGAAATGGGCTACGATGGAGTCGAACTCGCCTGTTGGGGCGATCACTTTGATGTCCAGGCCGCTCTCAATGAAGAGGGCTACGTCGAAGGCCGCTGGGAGCTTCTTAAGCAGAATGATCTTTCCTGCTTTGCGATCTCGGCCCATCTCGTCGGTCAAGCGATTTGCGATCCGATTGACGAACGTCACGCCGCCATTCTTTCACCGACCATCTACGGTGATGGCGCTCCCGAGGGGGTGCGCCAACGTGCGGCCCAGGAAATGATCGATACCGGCAAAGCCTGCCGCAAGTTTATCGATGCTGGAAAAGATTATATGGCAGGTCGCGAGCAATTGGGCATCGGAGCTGTCGTGAACGGCTTTACCGGATCCAGTATCTGGCATGCTCTTTATGCCTTTCCTCCCACCGATCAGGCCTACCTTGACAAAGGCTTCCAAGACTTCGCTGATCGCTTCACCCCCATTCTCGACGCCTTCGATGCAGTGGATGTGAACTTCGCTCTCGAAGTTCACCCAACCGAAATTGCTTTCGATATCGCTTCCGCCGCTCGTGCCCTCAAGGCTGTCAATGGACACAAGCGCTTCGGCTTTAACTACGATCCCAGCCACCTCGGCTACCAGGGAGTCGACTATGTTCGCTTCATCCGGGAATTCGCCGACCGCATCTTCCACGTTCATATGAAGGACGTCTGGTGGGGGCATGGTGACGGAACCGTAGGAGTTTTCGGAGGTCACACTGATTTCTGCGATGCCCGCCGTCAGTGGGACTTCCGTTCCGTGGGGCGTGGCGACATTGACTTTGAAGAGATCATCGTCGCGCTCAATGACACCCGCTACAGCGGACCGCTTTCCGTTGAATGGGAAGACGGGCGCATGGAGCGTTTCCACGGGGCGGCCGAGAGCTGCGCCTTCACCAAGTCTCTCGACTTTCCCAGCAACGAAGGTGGAATGTTTGACTCTGCCTTCGACGGCGATAACCAGTAAAAAAACAGAAAAATGGCCACGAAAATTGGAGTCATCGGAGCAGGAGGAATGCTTCAGTATCATCACGCCGGATTTGTGAAAGCCGGTGGCGAAGTTGTTGCGGTATGCGACATGAACGCAGAAGCAGCAATCGCCGCAGCGGAGAAGTACGGGGTTTCCCAGACTTACACCGATGTTTCAGAACTACTTGCCAACGACGAAATTGATGCCGTCAGCATCATCGTCCCCAACAAGTTCCACGCGCCACTTGCGGTGCAGTGTCTTGAAGCAGGAAAACACGTCTTTTGTGAAAAGCCACCCGCGCTCAACGCCGCTGAAGTTCAGGGCATGATCGAGGCCGCCGAGACTTCGGGAACGAAGCTGATGTTCAACTTCAACAACCGGGCCCGTCCCGAGTCTGTTGAGTTGAAAAAGCGCATCGAAGCTGGAGAAATCGGAAAGATCAATTCGGCGCAATCAAAGTGGATTCGCCGCACCGGCATTCCCGGCTTTGGCGGATGGTTTACCACCAAGGATCTCGCTGGCGGAGGAGCGACGATTGACCTCCTTCACATGATTGACCTGGCGCTCTACTTCATGGACTATCCCAAGCCGACCAATGTTTTGGGGCAGACCTTTGATACTTTCATGGGCGATCCCGGATTCAAAGGGCCGTGGGGCATTCCTGATCGTGCCGACGGAGTCACCGATGTCGAATCTGCCGCACATGGATTTGTCACCTTTGACACCGGGCAAGTTCTCACGCTGCAGGTTTCCTGGGCTGAAATGATCAAACGCGAGGAAGTCTCGGTTGTCTTCCAGGGAATGAAGGCCGGAGGAAAGATCGAGCGCCTCTTCGGGACCGATGGGCTTGATGAAACCGCGATCGACACTTGCGAACTTTATACCCAGAAAGAGGGGAAGTCGGTCGATACCATTTTGGAAATGCCTGAATGCGAAGACATGGGACGGATTGACTCCGCGGCCAACTTCGTCGAGTCCATCGAGGGGAAAGCAGCGCCTCTCAATACTCCTGACCAGGCTCTGCATTTGATGACGATTATCGATGCCATCTATGAGTCATCGAATTCCGGAAAAGCTGTTTCACTTTAAAGAATCATGAATCGTAAACTTAGAATGGGAATGGTCGGAGGGGGGCGAGGTGCCTTCATCGGACAGGTTCATCGCATGGCGGCGAATCTGGATGGAAAGATCGAGCTTGTGGCGGGTGCTTTTTCCTCCAATCCCGAAAAATCAAAGCTTTCGGGACAGGATTTCTTCATCGATCCGGAGCGTGCCTATGGGAACTACGAGGAAATGGCCAAGGCTGAGTCTTCGCGCGAGGACGGGATCGATTTCGTCTCCATCGTGGTGCAAAACCATCTCCACTTCGCGGTGGCAAAGTGTTTTCTCGATGCGGGAATCAATGTCATTTGTGACAAACCGCTCACGGTTGATCTCGAGCAAGCCAAGGAGTTGAAAAAAATCGTCGAGAGTTCGGATCTTATCTTTGTCCTGACTCACAACTACACGGGTTACCCCATGGTCAAAGAGGCCAAGCGGATGGTCGAAGCCGGTGAGTTGGGCCGTTTACTGAAAGTCGTCGCCGAGTATCCCCAGGGCTATGCGGTGGGCGATGTTGAAGGTGAGGGGAGTAGTGCCATTTCCAATTGGCGTGCCGATCCCAAGATTGCCGGCAAGTCAAACTGCATGGGCGACATTGGAACCCACGCCCATAACCTGACCAAGTATATTACTGGGCTCGAAGTGGATGAGATCGCGGCTGAACTCACTGCCTTCATTCCCGGACGCGAACTGGACGATGATGGCAACTGCCTCGTTCGCTTTACTGAAGGAGTCAAAGGAATCATCTATGCCTCCCAGATCTCCAACGGGGACGAAAATAACCTGAATATCCGGGTTTATGGCACCAAGGCTTCCCTTGAGTGGCATCAGGAGGATCCTAACGAACTCATCGTAAAATACGCTAATGCTCCGCGCAAAACTTACCGACGGGGCAACGACTACCTTGGTGCAGCGGCGCAGGCCAATTCACGGACCCCATTTGCTCATCCAGAGGGATTTATCGAGGCCTTTGCTAATGTCTACCTCGCTGCGGCTCAAGCGATCAGTGACAAGATTGACGGGAATCCTGCCCCCGAGGGCGGCTACGATTTCCCAACGGTTGATGACGGAGTGGCAGGAGTTGCCTTCATTGGGGCTTGTGTCGAATCGTCCCAGAACAACGCTGCATGGACTAAACTGGATCTCTAACGAAGAATTTCCAGTCTTGAGTTTTCGCGCTGCCTTCGTATTAATGCGGAGTGCAGCGCTTCTTTTTGCTTCTGATTCCGGTCGCGGGACTCGTCTCGTGTTCGTCATCGTGGTCAGATTCAGGTCTTGAGCCGGACTCCCAGGGCGCAACGGTCACCGAGATCGACAAGAAGGGGGGAAACAACCCGTTCGCCTTCAAGAACGAGGAGATCGAACAGGGTGACAATGGCTCGATTACCGGAGGTAAGCGCAGCATGTATGATTCCAAGAGTGAATCGGCCTACGCCAAGGCCAATGGGAGCCTTCCGGAATATCTTCAACGTTCCTATCAAAAGAAGGCATGGGCCGGTGGTAAAAACTACTCGGCCGGTTCATACCAAACCGGAACCTACGGGCAATCGGGTAAGAAATCATGGTTTGGTGGGAAAAAATCAAATGAAGTGAATCATGTGGCCCGAGGTTTCGGGCAGGATTTCTCGACGGGTTCCTACCGAACCGGAGTGGCAAACGAAACAGGCCGCGGAGTTGTAACCGGGTCAAATGCCTACGTTGAAGGTCGTACCAGAGATGGGTGGGGAAGAATCCCCACCATCCTGAGTGAATCGGAACATCGCCGTTTAAGCATGGGGCAGGCTAAGAGCCTACTTGGCCGCTAATCATTTTTCCTGATCGACTTCAATCTCTCCTCCCAGAGTTTCTTTTCGTCTTCTCTGGTTGATAGCTTGAAGCGTGCCTCATAGAGGTTTTCGAGGTTTTCGAGGGTTGCCTTAATCGGTGTGGCAGGTTGGTTTCCGGCAGAGATTTCGCCACAAAGAACGGTCTGAAAAAGTCGGGCTGCTTTTTTAGTTTCGCCCTTTTCAAGGTAAGATTTTGCGAGGATGGCAAGGCACCGGAGGCTGAAATTGTTTTTAAGATTGGTCACCCCCGTGCACATGGAGAGAGTCTCTCTTTTTCCGGTATAGCCTCCAAGACGGAGCGCGGTGCCGGGATCGCCGAGGGTTAAGAGGTGAAGGGAATCAAGATCTCCATTCTGATTCAACTGCAGATCGAACCATCGAAGGGAAATGTCGGTGGGATTGATTTTGAGAGCTGTTTGGAGTGCCTTCTTTCGGGAATCAATAGGCCAGGATTTATCACGAATGATCCCAAGGAGATCGCGAATCGAGAATTGATACCAGGCCGCTTTTTTAACGATCTCCAGTGACGTGGGGAGTCGAAGGTAAAGAGCGTGCTGGTATAGAGAATCGTTGGGAAGGAGGTTTTTTTTGGGCTTCTTCTTCAGGGAGTCGGTGATGATCTCGCGTGCCTTCGTTTGATCGCCGTTGAGAAATTCTTCTACTTTTTTGAAGATGGCGGACGGAGGAAGGAGGGGATCCTTCTCGCGAAAATATTCATACCAAGAAACGCTGACTTTTTCCGGGTATGGGAGGAAGACGGCGATGGCTGCTGCGCGTTGATAAGGTCGCTCTGCGAGAAGGTTTTTGGCGAGGGGGATGATTTGCTCCCTTGGAAGAATTTTCAGGCCAATTGCGAGTGCCGCGCGACGGATGTCATCTCGCTGGATGCCTTGAAAGATGAGTGGTTCGAATGCTTTGGCCGCGCCGTCTTTTTCGCCCGACTCAAGATAAAGTTTGGTAAGAGTGAGGCGCATGCGGATCTGATTATTTTCATCGATGCCATCAAATACTGTTTGTGCCATTTCGAGAGCCTTGTCGCGGTTTCCTGTCCTCCAAAGGAGATCGACTGCAGAGGTGGCCTTCTCATTGGCGTTGTAAGTTTCAGATGCTTCGATTGGGCGCCCAAGGAGTATGAGTGTCCTCGCAAGTGCCGACCATTCGATGAGGACGGCTGATGCCAGAGCTTCGATGTCAGGTTCTCCGGGGGGGGAGTCAAAGAAGGTATGAAGAGCGCCAAGGGTTGAGTTGCCCTGAAGGCTGGGCTCTTTTGATCGCTCTGGATTCGGAAAGACGCCGGAAAGGAGACTGCTTTCGTACTGCAGAAAAGGTCTCTCCTCGATTTCTTTTACAAGGCGGAGAGTCTTGGAGAAGTCCTCCTTCATCCTCGCTCTAAACAAAGACAATTCACGGGCCCATTTCCCTTTTTGGGCCGAAGGTGGAGTTTTGCTGGTTACCTCAAGAAAGGCAAGAATTCGTGCCAGATTCGGATCGGTTGCGACTTCGAGTCCATCTTTCAGGATTTGCAGTGCCAAGGAAACTTGACCTTGGGTGACTGCAATATGGGCAAGGCTTCGATGAGCAATTTGGTTCAATCCGGCAGTGGATGAGCGAGCGGCTTCATAGACTTCCTTGGTCTCGCTCATTCCCAAAACTGAGATCATCTGGTTCTTCATCGGAAGATCCTGTCTGGCAAGTTCGGCGATGACGACTCCCCGGCACCGGGGGGAGAGGGACTCCGTGAAGAAGGTTTTCCAATAACCACGTTGTTCGAGAAGAGCTTCGGTGACTAATTTGGTAAGGGCGGAAAGTCGTTCCGGGTTGGCTCCGCCCCGGGTGGCCCAGTCATTGAGAAAAACGAGCCCGACAGGAGCTCCCCGGGGATGTTCCAAAAGTTCGTTGAGAACTGTGAGCCGTTGTTCGGGTTTGGCCATATCAACGGCTTCTGCGAGGAGAAGGAGCTCTTCGGGAGATTCGGGATTGAGGCCCATCCGAAGTCTTCGAAGGACGAATCCGGCTCTGTTGGCGATTTCCGGGTCTTTATCCTTTGCTAGCTCTCTGAGGAGCGGGAGGGTGTTTCTCCCGCTCTCCCAGATTTCCAAAGTGAATTTCTCCCGTTCGCTGGTATTCTGGGAACCCATAATGCGGCGAGCTTCCTCGATGGTTGGGAGGGCTGCTGCCATTCCGGTAATCAGGATAAAAATGAGAAATTTCACAGCGAGAAAACGTAGTTTGATTAGAGATTTTTAGTCACAAGAGACTGCTGGTCCTTAGGAGTTGAAACCATTAAACTTGCAGCCGTGGAAGAAAAAGAACCTGAAACTCTCAAGGAACGGCTTTGGCGGATTGTTTTTGAAGCTGAAACTCCGGTAGGGAAAGTCTTTGACGTCTTCCTTCTCTGGGCGATTTTTCTCAGTGTCATCGCGGTGACTCTTGAGAGTGTTGATAGCATTCGGGAGAGCCACGGTGGATTACTGAAGGGAATGGAGTGGGGGTTCACGATTCTTTTTACGATCGAGTATCTTATGCGGATTGCCTTGGTTCGTAGACCGTTTCGATACATCACAAGTTTTTACGGAATTGTGGATCTGTTGTCATGTCTGCCGACCTATCTGGCGATCTTTTTACCTGGGGCACATGCCCTGATGGTGATTCGGATTCTGCGTCTCTTGAGGATGTTCCGTGTTCTTAAGATGGTGAGTCATGTTCGGGGAGGTGAAACGATCATGCGTGGTTTAGCCGAAAGCCGGGCAAAGATTTTCGTTTTTTTCTTCGCAGTCTTTCTTCTTTCGGTTCTTGCGGGAACGCTCATGTATTTGGTCGAGTCGGGTGAGGAGGGCACCCACTTCACGAATATTCCCATTAGTATTTATTACGCGATCGTCTCCATCACAACGGTTGGGTATGGAGACATGATAGCGATCACCACCATTGGCAAGATCCTCACCGCAATCTTTGTTCTGACTGGCTATGCCATCATTGCGGTTCCAACGGGGATTGTGACCTCCGAGCTACTCAAAAGCCATTTGGGTGACCCTACTTCCGACGCGTGTCCCGGTTGCGGTGTACACGGGCATCTGCCGGATGCCAGATTCTGCCGCAAATGCGGAGATAAACTTGAATGAGGCGTTGCGTCCCGGAGGTTGTGGCGCGAGACTCGGCCATGTGGGAATCAGCCGCTGACTACGAGGATATTCGCTACGAGAAGAGTGAGGATGGTGCGATTGCGAAAATCACCATTAACCGACCGGAGGTTCGGAACGCCTTTCGCCCTCTGACTGTGGATGAACTCCTCTCGGCTTTTGAAATGGCTCATCAGGACAGCGGGGTTGGAGTGATTATTTTGACGGGAGAGGGTGACAAGGCATTCTGCTCGGGTGGAGACCAAAAAGTCCGTGGTCATGCGGGATATGTAGGGGACGATGGGGTCCCCCGTCTCAATGTCCTGGATCTTCAAAAGAAGATTCGCGGGTTGCCAAAACCTGTCGTGGCAATGGTGGCCGGTTATGCCATCGGGGGAGGGCATGTTCTCCACATTGTTTGCGACCTGACGATTGCCGCCGACAATGCCCGGTTTGGGCAAACTGGGCCGAAAGTGGGCTCGTTTGATGGAGGACTGGGTTCCAGTTATCTTGCCCGTATTGTCGGGCAGAAGAAGGCGCGTGAAATCTGGTATCTCTGCCGGCAATATGACGCTGCTCAGGCTCTCGAGATGGGTTTGGTCAATACCGTAGTGCCATACGAGCAACTTGAGACTGAGACCGTGAAATGGTGCCGAGAAATGTTGGAGCATTCTCCTCTGGCTCTTCGTTGCCTGAAGTCAGCCCTCAATGCTGATTGTGACGGTCAAATGGGCCTGCTCGATCTCGCTGGTAATGCCACCTTGCTCTATTACATGAGTGAAGAGGCCAAGGAGGGGAAACAAGCATTTGTCGAAAAACGGAAACCTGACTTTTCAAAGTTTCCCCGGATACCATAGACTCAACAAATGATTTCGGCTTGGAAAGCGTGGTTGCTCGCTTCCCGCCCTAAAACCCTTCCGGCCGCGATTGTCCCGGTGTGGTCGGGGTGTCTTTTAGCGTGGCATCTCACCGGGAATTTCGACCTCCGGCTTGCAGTCGTGACCGTGCTAGGAGCGATCTTTATTCAAATTGCCACTAATTTTTTTAATGATGTCATTGACGCTGAAAAGGGGGCGGATACTTCGGCCAGAATCGGTCCGCAACGGGCTACCTCTGGCGGGTTTCTAAGCCCGAGGGCGGTCTATGCGGGCGCGATCATTATGCTGCTACTGGCTGTCGTCTGCGGTTTCCTCCTCTATCAGATCAGGGGATGGGCAATCCTGGCGATTGGGATTCCCTCTCTTTATCTAAGCTATGGATACACCGGAGGGCCGTTGCCGCTGGCCTACCGGGGGCTTGGAGAGGTTTTTGTCATTCTCTTTTTCGGATTGGTCGCGGTTATGGGCACGATCTTTGTTCAGACGGGAGCCTGGCCATGGCAGGGATTAATTCTGGGGTTGCAGATCGGCCTGCTGTCGGCGGTTTTGATTGCTGTGAACAACTATCGGGATCTTGAAGAGGACCGTGTTTCCAATAAGCAGACGCTTGTGGTAAGATGGGGGAGGCGACCCGTGGTATTTCTTATATACGGGATGACAGCCCTTCCGGCACTCTTGGTTCCAGTCTATGGAGGTTCCCAGTGCTGGTTCGGGGTGAGTTTGGCTCTCGCAGCGATTTTCCTCGCCGCAGAATTTTTCCTCATAAAACCTGATGGAGTGTCTTCAAAATTGCTCGGGCTCTCTGCCCTGCATCTGATGCTGTTTGTAGTTGGCCAGAATTTATGCCTTTCGTTGACCTGAGTCCGAGATGGCGTATGGTCCTCCTAGGTTGTTGTGAAATTACTTTCTCAAATTCTTACCAAGCGATTCGAATCACACGTTTGGATCAGGCCGGAAGGACGGGGGACTTTTGTAGAAAGCCCCATTGTTAAGAATTTTGTGGAAGCTTCGCTTGAGGAAGGGAAGACGAGTTTTGTGATCGATCTTGAGGCATGTGCCGGCATGGATTCCACTTTTATGGGAATGATTGCGGGGCTTGGGATGGGTTTTCAAAAGAGAGGCGAAGCCAGCTTGGTCGTTGCGGGTGCATCGGAAAAGAATTTGTCTTCATTAAAGGAGTTGGGACTCCACTACATTGTGAAAATCAACCCGACTGAAGGGTCATGGGTTGGCAGAATGGAGGAAGCCCGAAGTGATCTTACCAAGATAGAAGTCGAAGACGATACCGACAAGGAGAGCCATATTCTCAAATGCCACGAAGATCTTTGCGTGGCCGATGACTCAAATTTGAATCAATTCCGGACCGTGCTGGATATGTTGGGTTCGGAAATGGTTATTCCTCCCGAAGATAAGCCTGATCAAGTTCAGTGATCGAGAGGAATTTATCGCCATCCAAATCGAGAAGAGGAAAATAGCGGCGCAAATTTTTTTCCTTTTTTCTGAGCGGAGCGACTGCAAATTCATCCTCGGACAGTCGGTTGTCTTTGTTGGTGTCTCGTCTTTCGACTAAAGAGACCACATCATCAGGAAGAGCGAGCTCGTTGACTAGCTCCTCTCCTCGTAGTTGAGGAAGCCGAGTTTCCGGTTTTTCGGCAGATGCCGCGTTTAGAGGAGTGGTTTGACCATAGTCCCGGATGGAAAAGAAAACTCCGAGAAGAGTGACGAGACTTAGGCCGGTGATAGTGGCGTAGAGCGTGGATTTTGACTTCTTGGCCTGGGGGACGGCAAGGGGAGGCGGGACTTTAGGGGGGGAAGGGATACTCGCGGGAATTCCAACGGCTGCGGAAGCGATCGGGGCGTGGGGGCTCAGGGGAATTGAGCCTGTGTTCAGCATGATCCGGCCTGTGTTGAGACGAATCGGGCCCGTGTTTCTTTCCGCTCCCGGAAGGCGCAAACTCACGGTTGCAGTTTGGGCCGGAATCTGATTTTCGATTTGAGGATCGGGAGTCTGTAACGCTTGTCGGCAGGAAGCCTGAGTGATTCGAACAGGCTCTTGGGGAGAAAAGGTTCCCCTTTGAATACCCATAAACTGAGCCAGCGCCGTGGCACAGGAATCGGGGCGATGTTCGGGGTTACGACTCATGAGCGACATCACCCACTTGCTGATCTCAGGATTTAGATCCGGACGATACTCCCGAAGGTCTTGGTAATTTTCCGATAAGTGGGAAGCCATGACTTGGGCTACCGACTCGCCGTTAAAGGGGTAGATGCCGGTTAGGGCGTAGTAGAAAACAGACCCAAGGGCGTAGAGATCTGTCCGTCCATCAAGCGGAAGCTGCTCAAATTGTTCGGGGGCCATGAAATAGATGGAACCGAAAAGCGAATTGCCGTGGGCAATGGTTTGTTTCGTGGGTTCGACTGAGAATTTTGCGAGACCGAAGTCCAGAATCTTAAGCTGCATTCTCCCACTGGGCAGCCAAGTGACCATGAAGTTGCATGGCTTCAGATCGCGGTGCAAGAGGTGGGCATCATGTGCCGCAAGGAGGCCTTCAAGTGATTGCTCGGCCAAAACCATGAAATCGGCTTCGGTAAAGGGAGCCTTTTCAATGAGATTTTCCAAGGTGTGTCCTTCGAGCAATTCCATGACCACGAAAGGTCCATCATTGTCTTCGCCGAAATCGAAAAGTTGGACGATATTCGGAGAATTGAGTGCGGAAAGGGAATGACACTCCTTGAGGAGATCAGCCATAGCTTCCCCAGAACGGGACTCTTCGGTATCAAGAAGGCGCTTAACGGCGACACGCCTGCGAAGTTTGTGGTCGTAGCCCTCGTAGACAGCACCAACACCTCCCTGGCCGAGTTTTCGGCGAATCTCATAACGTTCCTGAATCTCCATCTTTCGGCAAAGCGAATATTGTGGATAGGTTTCGTAACTGGTTCCCAGGAAATGAAAAGCACGGATGCGGGTAATAATTGCTATTTCAGTGTTGCCACCTTTGACGCATCGCGATAGCTTCCGCCCGCCTCGACCAATAGGCGATTTTCTCAACCGGACAGGTGTCAGAGTGGTCGAATGAGCACGCTTGGAAAGCGTGTGTGCGTGTGAGCGTACCGTGGGTTCGAATCCCACCCTGTCCGCCATGCTCTCAACTATCTACTGTTCAATTAGTTGACGTGTTTTCCCGTTTCTCAAATAGGGTGAGTGATACACAAAGCGATGAGCTCGTCCCTAGAACTACTTTGACTTTTGTTCCGGTAGTTGAGTTCGGCTGGAAATGCGTTGATGATACTATTAGCTTCACCTTGCGAAACTAAGTAGATTTGGTTTTTTTCATTGTCTTGTTTTAAGGCGAGAGCCTTAAGGTGAATTCGCTTTACACCTCGACCTCTAAACAAACCCTCAAGTTGTTCAAAAGTTGGGATAACCCCCTTTCTCCCCTCCGCTCTCCGGTCCAAGGGCGGCTTAAAGCCCCTGCCGCCAAAAGAAAAATCCTAGCAGTCTTTCATGCGCGCCTCTTTCTGAGGTGTTGAGATGAGATCAGAATAGTTAGGAAATCTGAATACTAAAAACGTTATTTTGGCAGTTGGCGAACGGTGATTGGATCACGCGGCATCTTCAGAAGAATGCGAGCCTCTGTCTGTTTGAACTTCATTCCACGAAGCAACATGCGGGACTGTTGGTAGACTTCTTTGGCCTGGTTGTAAGTATGCTGTTTCAGGGACAGCTCTATGGTATCGTCCTGACGTTGAGTCACCATCTCGCTCATTCGCTCAACCTGTTTTTCAAGAACCTCAAGTTGCGGGATGAGTTTGGCCTGTTCAACTTTATCTTTTTCTAAGGCTTCGTTTTTAGCCCTTAAAAGTGCCAATTCATTTTCGAGGTTAGCGAGCTTTTCACGTGAGGTTCGGAACATGGACTCTTCAGTCGCTCCCAACGGATTGGAATTCCCTCCATCGAAATATGGAATCCCGTATTGCTGGATTAAAACCGTGAGATCTTTCCGATTGTCTTGAACCAAGTCACTTTGGGCAATCAGCTCACCATCGAGGGCTTCAAGGGCACGTTCCGCACGATCCACTTCTGTAGTTTTTCGTTGGTTGATGTAAGAACTAATGATGTTGTTAATTATCTTATTTGCCTGATCAGGATCATCGGAATGAAGTGTAATCCTAGCCATGTCTGTTTCAGGAATCTGAGTCACAACAAGGTTCTTTTGGATGTTATTCGGATTAATATCTTGAGATTCCCAATTCCCCATCAAGGCAGCGGCAGTGAGGTTGGTTCCTAACGAAATGCTTGCGATTTCATTGGCAATAAACTTCTCATTTATGGTTGCGATCTCATTAGCGATAAAGCTCTCATTTGTGGTGTAGAAGTTTGGTGTTGTGGCATGGATTTGGATAACCGCGGTAACTTGGTGTTTGCCGGAGGGTGAATCCTTTTCTCCACAGCCAATCGTTAAGATAGCGAAAGCCATTAAGAATACACTCTTCAGTGTTGAGGTAGCGGAGTTGTTAGAGGGTTTAGAGTTTTTCATATTCGTGTGTGATGATGCCGAAGTGAACTGCCGCGAGATATTACAATCCGAGTAGG
>JAPKDJ010000048.1 GCA_026421245.1 Akkermansiaceae bacterium
GACCCCTCCAATAATTCCCTCAACCGTTCAGCCTCAAAAGCAAATTCCTAGCAGCCAGCCAGCAAAAATGATCTTGGTCCCTTCAATGAAATTCTGTAACAATGAAATTCTGTCAGAAAATTCTGAGGGCTTTATTTGCCCTCAGACTAAGCCCATTAAACCTATGAAAATCTCCAGTTACTCTCTCTCTTTTTCCTTGAGATCTACCCTCGCCATTTTGGCCCTTGGCGCAACTGCCGGTGCTGGGGAGATTCCCATAGCCGGTATCGAAGCCTTTCATCAGGGAGACAGCCTGGATGGTAATGGGTCGGTTCTAAAAGCGATTGATGGCAGCGGCATGGATAGGATCGATGTCGATGATCCGTCCACTTGGACGGTTGCGAGTACAGCTTGGGCCGATGATTGGCAGGGCTTTTCCTCAGACAACTCTGGGGATAACACTTGGGTCGTGATTAATCTGGGTGCTCCTGCGGCCAGCCTGAGCACAATGTATTTGTGGAATATCCAGGAAACCAATGCCCTCGACCGAGGGGTGAAGAATTTTGAGGTTTTTCATGCCACGAGCCCGACGGCTCTGCCGCCCATCACAAGTGGCACCGTCACTCCCTACAGCTTTACCAGCGGGGGATGGACCGCGATTGGCGGATCGGAACTTAAAATGGGCGTGCAATTCGGTGACGCGGGGCAGGCCTACGATCTTTCGGATGCGGCCGGGGCACGCTACATTGGTCTTAAACTAAAAAGTAATTATGGAGGTTTCCGAACCGGATTAGCTGAGGTTGCCTTTAGCGATGTTGAAGATCCGGACGCTCTCACTCTTGGTGAGCCTGTTCCTCCCGATCCTCCTGTCGAACCGGGTGATGGTGGGGTTGTGCCAATTGTAGAAGTCTTCGCTTTCCATCAAGGAGATTCCCTTGATGCGGCAGGCTCGGTTTTGAGGATTGCTGACGGCAGCGGGATGGCAAAAAGTGACCCCGACGATCCTTCCACTTGGACAATTAGCAGCACTGCTTGGGCTGATGACTGGCAGGGGTTTTCCTCGGACAACTCGGGAGACAATACTTGGGCTGTCATTGATTTAGGATCCGCGACCGGTGGCCTTGACAAAATGTATCTCTGGAACGTCCAAGAAACCAATGCTCTTAATCGTGGAACAAGCACTTTTGATATTTACTATGCTACAGCTCTTGCAGAACCAGCACCAGCGACAAGCGGGGCAGTCACTCCTTACAGCTTTGGGAGTGGTGGATGGACCCAGCTTAGCACGGGAAACACTCTTGCACAGGGGACTCAGTTTGATGATCCTGGCGAAGTTTTTGATATCTCGGGTACTTCGGGAGCTCGGTATATCGGACTCCACCTGACCGCAAACCATGGTGGCTTCCGCACCGGCCTCGGTGAGGTTGCAATCACAACCGACCCCTCGTCAGCCAATGGCCTTGAGATCCTGGGCATCGACACTTCCGAGATCCAGGGGAATAGACTTGGAATCACTTGGTATTCTAGACCAGGGAAAGTCTATGGGATTAACTATTCCGATAATCTCATCGAATGGACCGAATTGACTGACAGTGTTCCGGCAGACGCCGACAGTGAAACAACCACATTTTCCTACGAGGGGCTTGATGTTTCCGCTGCAAGGAAGCGCTTTTACCAAATCTTCGAGGTGCGCTAGCGCCAAGAATCAGTCCGATCTGATCCGGTCACTATTTTTTTTAAAAAACAGACTAGACGAAAAGGTATAAATTTGGTCGAATGTTGGGGTTAAGAAAAAATATCCTCTATAAACATGAAAAAACTACTAATAGTCCCCGCTTTATTGGGAATTACAATTGGCACTTCTTCGGCCGCTGTTGTTGTCCCCGCGGGGATTACAGCCTTCCACCAGGGCGATAGCCTCAACGGAAATGGTTCCATCCTCAAGGCAGCTGATGGCAGCGGAATGGCAAAAGGTGACGCCGACGATCCTTCCACTTGGACAGTCAGCAGCACTGCTTGGGCTGATGACTGGCAGGGCTTTTCCGCGGACAACTCCGGGAGCAACACTTGGGCTGTCGTTGATTTAGGGTCCGCAACTGCTGCCCTTGGCACAATGTATCTCTGGAACGTCCAAGAAACCAACGCTCTTGATCGTGGAACAAGTACTTTTGATATCTACCACGCCACTTCTCCTGCAACAGCAGCACCAGATGCTAGTGGAGCAGTCACTCCCTATGACTTTGGGAGTGGTGGATGGACCCAGCTCAGCACAGGAAACACTCTTGCAATTGGAACTCAGAATGGTGATGCAGGCGAAAGTTTCGACATCTCGGGCGCTTCGGGGGCTCAATATATCGGACTTCACCTGACCGCAAACCATGGTGGCTTCCGCACCGGTCTCGGTGAAATTGCAATTACGACGAGTGATATTCCTGAGCCAGGTTCACTCGGGTTGCTCCTGATCGGCAGCATTTTTGCCCTTCGTCGCCGTCGCTAAGCCTCGTTCACCTCGGTGAACGAGCCTACTAGGATTTTTTAAACCTATTTAGAAAGCCCGCTCATAGCGGGCTTTCTTTGCGTATGCGAAGACCTCTCCAATACCCATTTCTAGCCCTCGCCTTCATCAGCGCGGTTTCTTGTCGTTCCGATCGTGAATCCTCTCAAGGTGCCCCAGAATCTGAGCTTCCCCCTGTGCGTTATGCCAGCCGGGATGAGCTGGTAATCACTGATCTAAAAGATTCTTTAGCCAGACCGGAAAAGGAGACTTTATTTCAACCTGTCGAAGCGGTTCAAGCCGGAATGGACTTCGTTCACCGATGGGAACTCAATGCACGAACGGTCCGCTTGTTCGACCGGATTGAAGCAGGGGGTGGCGTGACGGTAGGTGACGTCGATTCTGATGGCTTACCTGATGTCTTCCTCACTGCTCCCCAAGGCGGCTCGCGTTTGTATCGAAATCTAGGAGATTTCCGTTTTGAAGACATCACAGAGCGCGCTGGTTTATCAACTGATGCTCTTGAGATGCGGACGGGAGCTTCCTTTGCAGATATCGATAACGATGGAGATTTAGATTTGGCAGTGTGTGGCTTCGATTGCCCCACTCGATTGTATGTCAACGATGGGAAAGGGACCTTTGTTGATCAGGCCACGGCGCTGGGCTTCAACTTTAAGGGGTCGGGAATCATGGTTTCCTTCTCAGATTACGATCGAGATGGAGATCTTGACGCTTTTATCGCGACCCATCGCTATGCCGTCGATCTCGACAATCCAAATTACGATAATGGTAGATTTGCGGTGAGTCAGATGCAGCGCGGGAGCGATGGTAAAATGGGCATGCCACCATGGCTTGACGAGCTTTGGGGAACCGTCGATCGCCCCGGAAAAGAGCCTTTCATTATCCGAGCAGGTCAACGTGGACGCCTTCTTCGTAATGACGGGAGTCAGTTTGCAGAAGTTGGTCTTGAGGCAGGCATCGATGATCGAGGTATGTCCCTATCCGCCACATGGTGGGACCATAACGGTGACGGCTGGCCTGATCTTTATCTCGCCAACGATTTCTTGGGGTCAGACCGCCTTTACGAAAATCAAAAAGACGGCACTTTTCGGGATGTGGCACCCGAGGTTTTGCCGCAGGTGCCATGGTATTCAATGGGGAGCGATGTCGGAGACATCAACAACGATGGGAAAGAGGATTTCATTGCAACTGATATGGCCGGCTCGACTCACTATAAAGCAAAGCTTGCGATGGGAGACATGAGCAAGTTCGCATGGTTTCTGGAGAGCGGAACGCCCCGTCAATACATGCGTAATGCTGTTTATCTTAACACCGGACGGGGACGTAAAATGGAAGTTGCGCAGCAACTTGGGCTCGATGCCTCGGACTGGACCTGGTCACCCAAGTTTGGCGATCTCGATTGTGACGGATGGCTTGATATTTTTATCACGAATGGAATGACCGCGGATTGGTTTAATAGCGATTCACGCCGCCAGTCTGCACTCGGGTCTAGTACCCCTTACACTGAACTTAAACCAAAGCGGGACTTCAACATGGCACTACGAAACAGGAAAGGCGGAATGTCCTTTGAGCCAGTGGGCAAGGAATGGGGTTTGGCAGAAGCGAACGCGAGCTTCGGAGCGGCGCTGGCAGACCTCGATCTCGATGGTGATCTTGATATCATCGTAAATCGGTTTAAAGAACCAGTGGCTCTTTATCGAAATGGGAGCAAGAAAGAGCGCATCCGAGTCAAATTATTTGGCCGAACGAGTAACTCCAAGGGGGTCGGCGCAACCGTGACGGTGGTCGCAGGTAATCTTCGCCAAATGCGAACGCTGACCCTAGCTCGTGGCGTAGTTTCAACCAATGAAACTTTAGCTCAATTTGGGCTTGGTGAAATCAAGAAAATCGATGCGCTCATCGTGAATTGGCCAAGTGGGCATGCCCAAAAATTCACTGACTTGGAGTCTGGGAAGACTTACGAGGTTACCGAGCCAATTGGAGTCCCAGTGAAGACAACCACTCCTAAATCGTCTCCTGGCCCCTTCTTCGTAAGAGATGAGAGCCTGCCGGAAATTTCACACCAGGAACTTGAGTTTGATGATTTTGGTGAGCAGCCACTTCTTCCGAATCGGATGTCACGTTTGGGTCCAGGGCTTGCAGTGGGTGATATCGATGGAGATGGCGACGAAGATGCTTACCTCGGAGGAGCTTTTGGTTCAGACGGAATAATTTTGAAGAGCGACGGTAAAAGCTGGAAAGCAGATTCCCGAATCAGCGGAGGAAGCGATCATGAAGACATGGGTGCACTTTTCTTCGATGCCGAGAGTGACGGGGACATTGACCTTTATGTTGTAAGCGGTGGCGTTGAGTCTGGGAAGGGTTCCTCGAACTATCGTGACCGCCTCTATCTTAATGACGGGAAAGGTGAATTTGAGTTAAGTAGTGAGGATGCTCTTCCTGAGGTAATGGAAAGCGGATCTTGTGTGATTGCTGCTGATTACGATCGAGATGGTGATCTTGACCTCTTTGTGGGTGGACGGGTCGTTCCAGGAGCATACCCGATGGCTCCTCCGAGCCATTTACTGCGAAACGATTCAAATGACGATCGGATCTCGTTCGTTGATGTCACTTCAGAGGCTGCTGCCGCGCTCCAAGAGGTGGGGATGGTGACTTCGGCATTGTGGTCGGACGTTGACGGTGATGGTGATTCAGACCTTTTGGTGACCACTGAGTGGGGAGCAGTGCGTTGGTTTCGTAACAGCGATGGTAAATTTACCGAGAGCAAGGAGTCGGGAATTTTAAATATTCTTGGATGGTGGAATGGAATTGTTGGGGGTGATCTCGATCATGACGGCGATATTGATTACGTTGTCAGCAACTTCGGACTCAACACAAAATATCATCCCTCAACCAAGAAGCCGGCCATTCTTTATTATGGAGACTTCTCGGGTAATGGGGAGAGGCGGATTGTCGAGGCCAAGGCTACGATTAAGGGGGCGCTACCGGTCCGCGGATTTAGCTGCTCGAGCTCGGCGATTCCAAGTGTGCTAGAAAAAATGGGGAACGCGAAACCCTTTCATAACTTTGCGATCAAGGCCCTGGATGAAATCTACACAGAAGCGCGTCTTGAAGAAGCTCAGCGCTTCGAAGTAAATGAACTGCGCAGCGGTGCTTTAATAAATGACGGTAAGGGAAAGTTCACCTTTCGCCCTCTTCCCGCTCTAGCGCAGGCTGCTCCTGGTTTTGGAATGTCACTTAGTGATATCGATGGGGATGCTCATCTCGACCTTTACATGGTCCAAAACTTCTTTAGCCCACAACCCGAAACCGGGCGCATGCACGGTGCGACGAGTATCCTCCTGACAGGCCGTGGAGATGGGAGTTTTGATCCAGTTTGGCCTGAGGCCAGTGGTCTCATTGTCCCGGGAGATGCGAAAGGTCTCGTGCAGTTTTCAAATGGCCATTTTCTTGTCAGTCAGAATGATGCGGAAGCACTTTTATTCCGTCCCAACCGTGATCGTTCGCATCAGTGTGATCTTCGATTGATTGGTCAATCTGGAAATCGACAGGCCATCGGAGCTCGAGTTTCTTGCTCGTTAGACGGGGTTCTGCTTGGGAGTTTTGAGGTTTACGGAGGCAGTGGCTACCTCAGTTCCGAAACCTCCATGATTACAATACCACATGAAGGTGAAGGCATGATCGAGGTAGAGGTTGCATGGCCTGATGGTTCGAAAAGCAGCCATCAAGTTTCTGCTCAGGATGGCGGAGAGATTAGGAAACCGTGAAAATGGCTATCTTGACTGGTGAGTTCCCGCCGGATTCTCGATGAATTGTGAAAACACTCTTAAGTTTTAAGCAGAGCCAGTATAGCAACTGGTGGAAACGATGACTCCATCACACACTCTCTTTCTCCCCTCTTCTAGCCCTGCAACGACGCTCCAAGGAGCTCCACCGCGGAGCAAATTTCTACAGACTGGTTCGGGAAGTTACGGGTCAACTTAATTGACGCGTATGCGGAAGTAGCGTGCCGACCTCGTTCTAGACGGGTTCTCATCACGAGTGGTAACGGTGGAGGTTCCGTCGCCATTGCCGACGTTACTCTGAATCGTAAAGTCTGCGTCGGCATTCACCCAATTGGCAAATTCCTAGCAGCCCCTACCCGGGCGACCCCGGGGAAAGACACCGATAAAACGAGGCTCAGATCTCCAGTTTTATAAGAGCAAGGGGTCGCCTTGCCTCCGCCATTTTCAGCCAAGGCGACGGTTGACAAACTTCAATCGAAGGCAGTTGGTTTTGTCCGACACCTCGGTCTCGAATTTGGCATCAATCGGACAGGAACTCGGTGAAGGCCGTCTTATTTTCGATCGGTGAAGTCTTCGGTCGCCCCAGGTCTGCCCGCGCGCCCTTACGGACCATGATTTCCAGCATCGCGGGTCCCTTCACAGCTCGAAGCTCAGCGACCTTTTCAGCCAGATCATCAGAGCCTTCGACGCGCCACGCTTCGGGATAGCCGCACGCCTTCGCTATCTCCGTGAACGAGACACGCAAACCGGCTGTCGCCATACCACCGACGGAACCGTGCACCCCATTGTTCAAAATGACGTGCTTAAAGTTCGCGGCCTTAGACACACCGACAATCGCAGTGCCGCCCATGTGCATCAGCATGGCACCGTCGCCGTCGAGGCAGAACACCTGTCGCTCGGGCTTGGCCAGAGCGATGCCCATCGCGATCTGCGAGGCGTGCCCCATCCCGCCGACCGTCAGGAACTCCCGCTGGTGGCCTTGGCCGTTGCGCGCCCGGTATTCGTATAGTTCGCGCGAAATGTGCCCGGTGGTAGAAACGATCGCGTCGCGGTCGCCCAGTTGCGCAGCGACCAACTCGATGGCCTTCTCGCGGGTCATCTCGAAGTCCCCGGAGGGCTGATCTTTTGGAGTGTAGGACGCGAACGTGCCCTTTCGGGCCAGCAAGGCGACCGGCCGGTTCTCAGCAGCGGCGATCGCTACCAACTCATCCACACTGCGCTGAGCCGCATCAGGCTCCGTCTTCAGAACGCGCCAGGGGATGCCCATCTCTTCCAGTAGACCGACCGTGACTTTGCCCTGCTTGACGTGCTGCGGTTCGTCTTTCGTGCCGGGCTCGCCCCGCCAGCCGATCAACAGAAGCATGGGAATGCTGTAGACGTCGGGGTCGGCCAAGGAAAGGAGAGGATTGATCGTGTTGCCCTGGCCGGAGTTTTGCATGTAAACGAGTGGCACTTTCCCCGTGGCTAGATGATATCCACATGCTAGGGCCACCGCCCCGCCTTCATTTGCCGCCACCACGTGTTTGTCGCCAGCGTGATCTGCTAGGTAGAAGCAAACCGGTTTGAGCAATGAATCCGGCACGCCCGCGTAGAAATCGACACCGCGAGCTGCCAGCCATTCGAGAAAGTCTTCACATGGAATCATGGTTTTGTTTAAGATCTTTCAGGAATGAGGTTGATGATGTCCTTGATGGGCATACAGAGATCCTCGGCTTCGGACGCTCGCCCGTGCCGAAGAATGCTCTCGGCAACCTGTACCATGGCCGGATAGGCGCTGCGCAGAAGTTGGTTCGCGTAGATCACGATGCTCACACCGGCCTTCGCCAGTTCATCCTCGGTCGTTTGGGAATACGTCGATGGCACCACCACCAGCGGCACGCGATCAGAGAACTTTGCGTATTCCGTGCAGAAGGTGATGACCTCGTCGGCGGTTTTCTCCTTGCTGTGGATCATGATGCCGTTCGCGCCGGCCGCGATGTAGCCCCGAGCTCGGGCTAGCGCGTCGTCCATGCCAGCCTTGAGAATCAGACTTTCGATGCGGGCAATGATCATGAAGTCATCGGTCACCTGCGCTTGCTTCCCTGAGGAGATTTTAAGGGCGAAGTCCTCGATGGTATCCTGGACCTGCCCAGCGCCGGTGCCGAACAGGGAGTTTCTCTTCAGCCCTTTCTTGTCTTCAATGATCACGGCTGAAACGCCCAGGCGCTCTAGGGTGCGGACCATAAATACGAAATGCTCCGTGACGCCACCGGTATCGCCGTCAAAGATGATGGGCTTGGTCGTGGTCTCGAGAATGTCGCCGACGGCATTCATGCGCTCCACATACTCGATGTCCGGCTTAGCCTTGACAGCCGAGTCGGTGAGGCTGCTCAGCCAGATCCCGTCGAATTCCCGAACCTGCTCGTCAGTTTTGACAGCCACAGTCTCGGCGATCAATCCCGTCAGACCGCTGTGGGCTTCGATCACGCGGATCAACGGTTTTGCTTGCAACAGTCGTTTCAGCATCCCGCGGCGCATCTGTGGTGTGGTACCGACTTCCCGAATCGCCAAACTGAGAGACATGGATGAGATGCCTGGCATATGCTCCGGCTCGACCAACTCCCCACCCCATTCCTTGAGCGTCTCGATGACGCGCTGGCGGGTCTCTCGCAGCACGCCGGTGCTCCAATCGTGGCGGTGGAATACGTAGTCGGGTTTGATCTTCAGCAGGTTCGGCACGTGGTCCAGTGTATCCTGGGGCACCACTTTCTTGACGCCGAGCATGTTCTCCATGACAACCTTGCGCTCCTCGTATGGCATGTAGGGTAGCCGTTGGTAGCCGGCGACAGCCCTGTCGGTCAGCAGGCCAATGACCACCTCGCCCAGCTTGCTAGCTTCCTGGATGATTTTGACGTGACTCGGTGTGATGAGGTCGGCGCTCATCGCGATATAAACTATTTTCATAGGATCTTCTTTGGAATTCATTAAAAAAAACTGGTGGCCTATGGTTTGCGGACGGCCAGAAAAGTCGTCTGTCCGATCTTTGTGCGGAGCTCTTCGCGTTCTTCCAGAAAGGCGGCCATGCTGCCGTCCTTGAGCGAGGATGTCACTCTGTCGAGCGCGTGCGTCAGCTCCTCCTCAGTGGCCAGAGACCAGGTGGAATCTCCCGCCCGCCAAGCCTCACTCAGCGGTCCTTCCGGATTCAGATACAGCTTACCCTGCAGGACTTCAGCGAGTGGAACGTTGATCTCAGCGTCGTGAAATCCGGCCCGTTTGGAAATTTCCTCGAGGCTCTTGATCGATGGAAAACGCCGCAGCACCCGTTCGATGGCGGCAGGAATCAAAGCGGCCCACCAGAAGCCATCGCGATGCTGATCGTGACCGCTTGTGTTGATCACAACGATGCCGTTCGGCCGCAACACGCGGAACGCTTCCCGAAAAAAACATTGCACGTTCGGGAAGTCATCGGCACTGGCACCTTCGCCCTCGCCTTGATCGAGATGGTGAAGAACCTGGTTGCAGATGATTGCGTCGAAACTCCCATCGGCATGAGGCAATTCCGTAATGCTCCCCTGATCGATCTGCACGTCCGGATCGTCCGCGAATCGTTTTTTGGCGACCTGTTGCATGCCCTCGCTCAACTCCCGACCATGAATCGTACCAACCCGACCTTGAAGCCCGGCCAGGAAAGTGCCCGTCCCGCAGCCCGCGTCCAGAATCGACTGTTCCTTCAAGGGCGTCGGCGTCGAGGCCAGAAAATCCAAGACGATCGGCAGACCGATGGGAACCCGGGTGTCGTCATAGTTGCCGGAGGTGCTGTTGTAGTCCTCGTATTCGATGGAAGCCGATGGATCGGGAGAAGGGATGGGGGCTTGTGTTGTATTTTTCATATTCAAATTCATTTCTAACAAAGTTGCTTCAATCGCAGTCAGGAGTAACTCGATGTCGCTCTCAAAAATCCTGCCGATGTTGCCAATTCGGAAGCAGTCCCCCTCCGTGAGCTTGCCGGGATAAATCAACATCCCTTTGGAGGACAGCCGCTGATAGAACTCCGTGAACTCAAAGCGCGGGTCTTCCGGAAACAGAAAGGCCGTAATGATGTGGCTCTGCGATTCGGCAGGAACGTATTCGCAAAAGCCCATCCGCCGCATGCCGCGGAGCAGTGCTGCGTGATTCGCCGCGTAGCGGGCGGCTCGACCGGCAACACCCCCTTCCTCATCCAATTCGCGCAGGGCTTCGCGGAACGCGAGAATAGCGTGCGTCGGTGGGGTGAAACGAAACTGTCCTTGTTCTTCGAGGCCTTTCCATTGCGCCAGCAGATCCAGGCTGAGAGTGCGCGCCCAGCCATCGATGGCGAGCAATTGCTCATGATCGGCAATGACCAACGAGAAGCCCGGCACACCTTCGATGCACTTGTTTGCGGACGAGATGAGAAAGTCGATTCGGGCCTCGGACACATTCAGTGGGATGCCGCCAAAACTACTCATCGCATCGACGATGAATGTCCGCCCCAATTCTTTGACCACGGATCCGATCTCGTTCAGCGGATTGAGAATGCCGGACGATGTTTCGCAATGCACCAAGGCGACGTGGGTGATCTCACTATCATCGGCAAGGCGTCTGCGCAGCTCCTGCGGATTCGGTTGTGTCTTCTCCGTGACTTCGATCACGGCGGTTTCGATCCCATGCCGACCCGCAATGTCGCGGATCCGTTTTCCGTATGCGCCGTTAATGATGATCAGAAGTTTACCGTCGGCTGGAATTGCCGAGGAAATCACGGATTCGATGCCGAACGTTCCCGCTCCCTGCATCAGTATCGCCTCGTAGCCTTCCGCCTGCCTGACGCCGGCAAGGGCCAGCAGGAGTTGCCGGATTTCACCGACGACGGCAACGAAATCAGCGTCCCGTGATCCCACGTCGCGCAACATCGCCTCCTTGACGGCATTGCTAGTCGTGAGAGGCCCGGGAGTGAAGAGGAGCTTGTCTGTTGGCGTTGTCATGAGATTATGTCAAAATGGGACCTCGATTACGGATGGGGCTGCTGCCGGGAGGAAATGCATTCTCAGCCCTGCCAGCACTGAATTACCGTCCGATGCCGCAAGAGTGCCGTTTGGTTCCGGCGATCTCCAATGATGGGAAATCTGATAATGATTTCCTTTTCTCCCTGCCGCGCCCGAGCCACAGTTGAAGTGAAGCTAGGGGGAGAACGGGGTATAAAGTGACACCTTCTAATGAGCCCACTTGCCTTGCGGTTGACCGACTAAGCAAGACTTTTCGAGTAAAGAAATCTATATACCGTTGGATTCCGACGTTCTTTGGCCGATTTCGGGAATAACGGTGGGGTCCCGCTCCCTCCAGCCCCTCCTCACTGAGAATCCCCAACTTGTGCCAGCGGCGTGCAAGATCGATTTGCCGTTGAGTCACCTTCGCGGCCTTCTTCTGGTTCAGCGTGAGCGGCATGAACTCCAGATTGAAAAGGGCGTTATCCAGTTCGGGACAAACAGAGCGAGGAATGATGTGATCGCCAGTCACGATTTTACCAGCATACGGCCCCTTCGTGATGGTCGGTGCGTTGCCTTTTCTAAGCTTAATCATACCGGCCTCATCTATGCAGCCGAGACGCTCAAGGATCACTCTGTTACGGATAAGGGACTCACGTTGAGCCTTGGCCCTCTTAGGCTCGTATGGGCCTGTTTGAGCGTGCGCTTGGTCGATGGTCTCGCCGGCGTCAAAGCCGCTTAGATGAGCCATCTGGAGCCAGTAACTGTTCCTTCAAATGAAGGCACCTGTGCCAACCTACCGAGTCCAATACGAGCCATCCCGTGGCTCATGGATGCTCACTGGCCCGGTGGGCCCGAAAGGCTACCTCAGCTATGTGACTGCCCGGGATGCTGTTTCATACGCCCGGCGGGATGCCCGTAATACCGGGGGAAAGGTTGAGGTGTTCGACCAGCAGGGGCAGCTTTACCGGAAAATTTGCATCGAAGCTGATGGATTTGCTGAGTCAGCATTCGTTTTGCCATCCGTCTGAATCGGGCGAAATACAGGCACCTCGAGCAGCCCCTAAAACTAACAAGGAGCTACGATTTCTCGTAACTCCTTTTAGGAAAGCTGGTGGGCAGGGTTGGATTCGAACCAACGTACACGTTAATGAGCAGATTTACAGTCTGCCGCCTTTAACCACTCGGCCACCTACCCATGTAAGTTGTTCGTGGGTCGTTCTTCCTTACGGGAAATACGATGGCGCGGAAATATGAGGACGAAGCGATTCAAGCAAGAAGAAAGTGATTCTTTTGGTCTCAAATTTTTAGATTCTACCATCACTCGAAACGATGATTGGTTCCCCCTATCCTACTGATAAACTCCCCCACTAATGAAAAAACTTCTAATAATCGCTGCCATCCTCACGGGAATCGCCCTAGCCGGCTTTTTCCCATTCAAAAAGAATGGCCCAAAATACGAAAGACTCCAATCCGGGGATATAGTTTTCCAAGACACCGGAGGTGAACAAGGAGAGGCTGTGGAAGCAGCGACGGAATCGAAGTATACCCACTGCGGAGTTGTTTTTGAACAAGAACGCGAGCTTTACGTCCTGGAAGCGGTTCAGCCCGTGAAAGTCGTCACCCTCGATTCATTTCGCAAACGATCAAAGGTATTCCATGCTCGAAGGCTGAAGGATCCTTCAATACTGAATGCCGCATCCATGAAAAAGGCCTTGGCCTGGGGCAAGAAACAAATCGGCAAAGACTACGACCCTCTGTTCAAGTGGAACAATGAAAAACTCTATTGTTCCGAGCTTGTTTGGAAGATCTACAAACAATCAACTGGACTTGAACTTTGCGAGCTCCAGACATTCAAGTCTTACTTTCTTGAGAATCCTATCGTCCGTCAGATTATTCAAAATCGTTATGGAGATGTTGATAATCTCCCGGTAAATGAGGCTGTCGTCGCTCCCTCGGACCTGGCGACATCGGACCTGCTGGTTGAAGTTCCACTCCGCAAATAAAAGCAGGCTGGACGGGCGCTCGGCAGACTTTGTGAAAAATTTCACAAAGTCGCTTTACGGAGTGCTGATCGGCTTGCATAGTGCCGCCGCTCCGGGCCTTTGGTGGGTTTGGCTGCACTCATTTTAAAACCCGCGCGATACACGATGAGCGAAGATGCCCCGGCAAACACCGTAACGGCTGAAAAGAAGCTTCCCAAGGATCTGGCCGCCGAAAAAGGCATGGTCAACGTGCAGATTGATGGCCACTGGTTCCAAGTCCCGCGTGGGACACGGATGATTGAAGCTGCAAAAATGGCGGAGAAAGAAATTCCCCACTACTGCTACCATCCCAAGCTTTCTTCACCTGGCAACTGCCGGATGTGCCTCGTTCAAATGGGAATGCCTCCCCGCCCCGCTCCTGGTGCTGCTCCAGATTATGGTGACAATGGATACCAGGAAATCGGCTGGATGCCCCGCCCTGTCATTGCCTGTGCCAACACAGTTGCCGAAAACATGGGGATCCGGACCACCGGAGATTTGGTCGAGAAGACCCGCGAAGGCGTGATGGAGTTTCTTCTTATCAACCACCCTCTCGATTGCCCCATCTGCGATCAGGCCGGCGAATGCAAGCTCCAGGAATTCTCAGTCGAACATGGCCGTGGCGAATCCCGCTTCAAAGAAACCAAGATCAAGAAGCCCAAAAACGTTGATATTGGAAAGAACATCCGCCTCGATGACGAGCGTTGCATTATGTGCAGCCGTTGTATCCGCTTCATGGACGAAGTTGCCGAAGAGTCTGTCCTTGGTTTCTCCCAGCGCGGAACGCACACCTCAGTGACGGTCCACCCAGGACACCGTCTCGACAATAACTACTCTCTCAACACGGCCGATATTTGCCCGGTCGGAGCTCTGACTTCGAGCGACTTCCGTTTCCAAATGAGGGTCTGGTTCCTGAAGGAAACCACGAGCATTGATGTCAACTGTGGAACCGGGGCCAATACGGTCATTTGGACTCGAGGGAATGAAATTTTCCGCGTCACGCCCCGTCAAAACGACGACGTTAACTCGTCGTGGATGCCTGACAGCCACCGTCTCGCTTTCCATTCTCTTCAAACTGACGACCGCCTCACCCGACCTCTTATTAAAAAGGGAAACAAGCACGCTGAGACGACTTGGCTCGAAGCCACCGCGAAAGCTGCCGAAGGGCTTGGAATGCACCAACAGAATGAGGTCGCCATTATCGCATCCGGCCGCATGACAAATGAGGAACTTTTTCTCACCAAGAAAATTGCCGATGCCATTGGCACCCAGCTTATCACCATCGTTCCCCGTAAAGGCAAATCGGATGGCAAACTCGTTTCCGCCGATCGTAATCCCAACACAACAGGTGCCGCACTCATTTTCGGAACAGACGAACCTTGCGCGAAACTCGATGCCATCCGGGAAGGCGTGATTGCAGGGCGCATTAAGTCACTCCTTGTGCTGCGGGAGAACTTGCTCGAAGAAGCTGGCTTTAAAGTTAAAGACCTTTCCAAACTTGATCACCTCGTCTCAACCCACACTCACGCCAATGCGACCGCAGCGCAATCGACCGTGGTTCTACCTGGCGCCGGTTTTGCCGAGAAGCGTGCCACCTACGTCAACGTGACCGGCCGTCTCCAGCGCGCCAATCAGGCTGTCATCGCCCCGGGTGAAGCCCGCGATGATTGGGAAACCCTTGCCGCCCTTCTTTCCAAATTGGACAAAGAGTATCAACCACCAGCATCGATGGATAGCGTCCTCAATGCCCTCGCTTCCGAGGTCGAGGCCTTCAACGGTCAAACCTTCGGTTCCATTGGTGATCTCGGCGTTCAGATCACCGAGACCGGTGTTACCATTCCTCTTCTCGAGCAGGAAAAAGCCCGGGTCGAATCCGGCATCATCGTAGGGTAATCATTTTAAGACCTCCTTTTATGGACACTCCTTTCATTATCGCAGCGGCCATCAAAATCGCCGTATTCATCGGGATCACGATGAGTTTCGTAAGTATCTGCGTGATCTTTGAACGTCGTTTCTCAGCCATCATTCAGGATCGAGTCGGCCCAAACCGGACGATGATCCCCCTCTCGATTCTAGGATTCAAGAAGGATCTCGCTCTCCCAATTGGAGGTTTGACACAACCTGTGGCCGATGGCCTGAAATTCATCTTGAAAGAGGACTTTACTCCTTCATACGTCCGTAAGTTTTTCTTCTGGCTCGCTCCGGTCCTCGTTGTCGTTCCCGCGCTTTTAACAATGGCGGTCATTCCTTTTGGTAGTCCGATGGAATTTGGGGATACCATCATCCCCATGGCCATTGCCGACCTCAACGTTGGCCCCCTCTTCATCTTCGCAATTGCCTCTCTTTCAGTCTACGGAATCACTCTTGCTGGTTGGGCTTCAAATTCAAAGTATCCCTTCTTCGGCGGAGTTCGCGCTTGCGCACAAATGATCTCTTACGAGATCGCCCTCGGCCTCTCCGTCATTCCCGTCCTCATGTATTTCGGTGGACTGAACCTCGGCCACATCGTGGAAGACCAAGTCACCAATGGATGGCTTCTTCTACCGCTCTGGAACGAAGGCGGTTTCATCATCGGATCCGGATATTGGGGTGAACCACTCGTTGCTCAGAGGCTCCTTCTTCTTATCCCGATCATTATTTCCTTCGTTATTTTCACGACCTCGATCTTTGCCGAGACCAACCGCATGCCATTCGACCTTCCCGAGTGTGAGACTGAGCTCGTAGGCGGTTACCACACCGAATATTCCTCGATGAAGTTCGCCCTCTTTTTCATGGGTGAATATGCCGCCATGGTCGTTGGTTCGGCTCTCATTGTGACCCTTTTCCTCGGTGGCTGGTCCATTGGGTTTGGCATCGACGGGATATTGCCCACTGGAGCCTGGTGGGTCAGTCTCATCCACATTGGTGTCTTCCTCACCAAGGTCACCTTCTTTATCCTTTTCTTCGTTCTCGTTCGTTGGACCGTTCCCCGCTTCCGTTACGACCAATTGATGAATCTCGGATGGATCGTTTTCTTTGAAGCCGCCCTTATCAATGTCTTTCTAGCTGCCCTCGTGATTGCCTACCCAAGCATTGGAGGACTTGGCGTCCTCATCGGATTCGCCCTTCTCACCATTGTGACGATTCTCTTGATCAAGGTCGCCAAGGGAGCAACCCAGAAACCTTCGGCAACCGCAGTCTGATTTCAGATTCCCCTCTTACTTTAATCCCATGGCCATCATCAAAGTCGAACGCCCGAAACTTTCCGCAGGAGAGAAAATTTATTTCGGTGCCATTTTCAAGGGAATGATCATCACCTTGCGACACGCCTTCCGCTCATTGGCTGGGAAATCGACGGGTGCCGAGGCGCTTAATTCTTCCGGGGTTGGGATCACGATGCAGTATCCCGAACAAAAATGGGACGACCAATTGCCCGAGTATTATCGGGGAGCACCTGCCCTCGTAATGGATGAGAAAGATCGCGAGCGTTGCGTTTCCTGTCAGCTGTGCGAATTCATCTGCCCGCCCAAGGCGATTAAAATCATCCCTGATGAGATTCCTTCGAATGATGAGTGGGCCAAAGTTGAGAAACGCCCCAAGGAATTCGAAATCGATATGATCCGCTGCATCTACTGCGGCATGTGCGAGGAAGTCTGCCCCGAGCAGGCCATTTATCTCCGTCCGGACTATGTCATCACCGGAACCAATCGAAGCGAGATGGTTCACGACAAAAAACGCCTCTACGAGATTGGCGGAAAACGCGTGGGTCTCGTCAACAAGTGGAACGACCTTAAGTAAACTGTCATGGCCTCCTTTGCTTTCTATCTCTTCGCTCTGCTTGCTGTTGCAGGCGGCGGCCTGCTCGTCACCCTTCGCAACCCGGTTTCGAGCGCCCTCGCCATGGTCCTTTCCTTCGTGGGCCTTGCCGGTCTTTTCATCGGACTCAATGCCTACTTCGTTGGCATCGTTCAAATCCTCGTCTATGCAGGCGCGATTATGGTTCTCTTTATTTTCATCATCATGCTTCTCGATCTCAATGACGAGAAACCGGCGAAATTCAAATTATCCACTGTCCTTGCTGGCATCGTAATCCCCCTCCTTCTTCTTGTCCAAATTCTCGGAGTCATTCAATCAGGTCTTCATGGAGAAGAGGCTGAATTCACCAAGATCGACGAGGAGACTATGAAAGTGTCTGCTAAGGAGTTCCCCAAGGAGTCGGCCATCTATAAGAGTCTGACTCACGAAAAAAGCCCCAAACTTCCTGATACAAACCTCATCGGACACACCATCTTCAAGAGCTACAACTTCCCGCTCCAGGTCATGGGCGCTCTTCTTCTCGTTGCAACCATTGGAGTGGTTGTTCTTTCCAAAAGGTCTCACAAAAAGGCTCCGACCGATTCCTAATAATTCACTTTCCGACCCACTGTCTTCATGGCTTCGCTCAACGAATTTCTCTTTGTCTCCGGTCTCCTTTTTGCGATCGGTCTCGCCGGTGTCATTATCCGGCGAAACATTATCGTCATCTTCATGTGCCTCGAGCTCATGCTCGCCGCTGCCAGCCTGACCTTGGTGGCCTTTTCACGATTCCACATCCACAACGGGCTCCCCGACTACAACGGGCAGGTCTTCGTCTTCTTCATCATTACGGTGGCGGCAGCGGAGGTTGCAGTGGGGCTCGCCATTATCGTGGCCCTCTATCGCGCCCGGCAAACCATCAACGTCGAGGATCTCACCTCAATGCGCGGCTAACTTTCTGACTTCTGATTTCTCATGGATTCATTCGTTCCCTGGCTTCTTCTGGCTCTCCCCCTACTCTCTGCTGTCGCCATTCATTTGGGGTTAAAGAGAAACCAAGCGATCTCCGCGATCGTTTCCACGGCATCTGCGGCCCTCACCCTCATTCTCGCGATCGTTCTCCTTCTTCATAAGGAAGACGTCCATGTCGCCTTCAATTGGATTTCCATTGGTGGCTTCGCAGGAATTAAGATTGGCCTCGATCTCGATCAACTAGCCAAAGGGATGATGCTCGTAGTAACCGGAGTGGGCTTCCTGGTCCACCTCTTCTCCCTGGCCTACATGAAGGACGACTCGGCCAAGGCCCGCTACTTCTGTGGACTTTCCCTCTTCATGTTCTCGATGACCGGCATCGTGCTGGCCTCGAACTTCATCATGATGTTCGTCTTCTGGGAGTTGGTCGGACTCAGTTCCTACCTTCTCATCGGACATTGGTATGAAAAGGACTCCGCAGCAGATGCCGCCAAGAAAGCCTTCCTCACCAACCGCATTGGTGACTTTGGTTTTATGATCGGCATTCTCATGCTCTGGGGCATCACAGGTCATTTCACCTTCTCCGGTCTCGAAGGCTGGGCCGCCGCCCCGACAACTTTCTGCGCCACCTGCCTCGGAATTGCCGTTCTCTGCATCTTCGCCGGTGCCATGGGTAAATCCGCACAAGCTCCCCTTCACGTCTGGCTTCCTGATGCCATGGAAGGCCCGACACCCGTCTCAGCTCTCATTCACGCCGCCACCATGGTCGCAGCGGGTGTCTACATGATGGCGAGGTTCTTCGGAGCACTTACTCCCGATGGAGCAGAGCTTTCCGCTCTCGTTCCCGTATTCTCCGGTCAAACGATCGCCTGGGTCGGAGGCATCACCTCACTGCTGGCTGCTCTCATGGCGACCCAGCAGGATGACATTAAGAAAATTCTCGCCTACTCGACGCTCTCCCAACTTGGCTACATGGTCATGGCTATTGGCTTGCTCAATCCGGAAGCCGGAATGTTCCACCTCTTCACTCACGCCTGGTTCAAGGCTCTCCTCTTCCTCGGATCCGGTGCCGTGATCTTCGCCTGCCACCACGAGCAAAACATCTGGAAGATGGGGGGGCTCAAAAAGACGATGCCAATTACCTTTATCACCTTTGGAATTGGCACCCTGGCACTTTGCGGATTCCCCTTCATCACATCAGGATTCTGGTCAAAGGAGCAAATTCTCGAAGCCGCGCTCAACAAAAACACCGCGCTTTTCGTCATCGCAGCCTTCGTCGCATTCCTCACGACCTTCTACATGTTCCGCCTCTTCTTCATTGCCTTTTTGGGTAAGAGCCGCAGCGACAATGCCGATCACGCCAAGGAAGTTGGGCCTTTGATGTATGTTCCACTCATCATCTTAGCGATCTTGGCCTTGATTTCAGGTTTCCAGCCTGTTGCCCAATCAATCGCACCAGCCTATCACCACGAAGGGTTCCATATGGGTTGGGCTTTCGGAGCCTCAATCCTCGCGGTCGTGCTCGGGTTCGGGCTTGCCTTCAAACTCTATAAGGATGCTGCCGAAGATCCCCTCGCTGAAAAAGGAATCTTCAAGCTCTTCCGCAACAAGTTCTATCTCGATGAGGCATACGCCAAAGTGGTTGGCTACGGCCAGGACACCGTGGCGGCCTTCGTCCACTTCTTCGATGAATTGATCATCAGCGGATTCCTTGTCGGTGGTTTCTCTCGCGCTGCCGGAGGGATTGGTCGACTCTTCGGACGTCTCCAGTCCGGCAATCTTCAAGGCTACGCCGTCCTCTTCGGACTGGGTGTTCTTCTAATAATTTATCTTACGGTCTTTGTTTCATGAGCCTTATCCTCATTCTCATTCCTATTCTCGCTGCCGTAGCCATCCTTATGGGCGGCAAGGCCAAGTCTCTTGCAACGGGAGCCGCTGCTCTCAATCTAATTTTAGGACTAGGGTCAGTCTTTTCCTGGAATCACGGAGTCTGGGATCTATCGCTTCAGGTCCTTAGCAAACCCAGCATCCACCTCGCCCTCGGCTTTTACGATGGCATGAGTGTGATCATGGTGATTCTCAGCGTCTTGGTTCTCTTCACCGCAGTGATGTCAGGCAAATGCCCGGAAGGACGCGAAAAGCTCTGGTATTCCTCGATCCTCCTCATCGGCGCAGGAGCTCTCGGAGCCTTCCTTTCGACCGATCTCTTTTTCTTCTACGCCTTTCACGAACTGGCTCTCATTCCAACCTTCCTCATGATTGGAATGCTCGGCTCAGGAGAACGTAAGGAAGCTGCCTGGAAGATCACCATCTACCTTTCCCTCGGATCCATCATCCTTCTCGCCGGACTCATTTGGCTTGTGGCCGCCAGTGGTTCCGAGACCTGGCTCTTTAAAGACCTTCTGGCATCGTCCATTGATGCCGAAACACAATCTGGAATCGCAGCACTCCTTATCATCGGCTTCGGGATTCTCATTTCCCTCTTCCCTTTCCACTCCTGGGCTGCTCCAGCGTATGCCTCGGCACCCGCACCGGTTGCCATGCTTCACGCCGGAGTGTTGAAAAAGTTCGGTCTTTACGGCCTTATCCGCCTTTACCCCATGGTATCCATTGGAATGCAGGACTGGCTCGGTTGGTTGATCGTTCTCCTCCTCGGCAACATCTTGTGGGTTGGCTTTGTCACAATCAACCAGAAGCGCCTCGATATGATGCTCGGCAACTCCTCGGTGATGCACATGGGCTACATCTTCCTCGCCTTCGCTGCCCTCGTTCAGGCAGGCAGCAGTGAAGCAAACCCGCTTGCCATCCCGGCCGCGGTTGTCCTCATGTTTGCTCATGGAATCAGTATCGCCCTTCTCTTCATGCTCACCGACACCATCCGTCGCAAGACCGGCACAGTGGAACTTGCGGAACTTGGTGGGCTGGCCAAAGCCGCACCTCGTCTTGCCTTCCTCTTCGGGCTGGGAGCCATGGCTTCAATCGGCCTCCCCGGTCTCGCCAACTTCTCCGGTGAAGTTCTCGTATTCCTTTCCGGCTTCAACGGATACACAGGGAACGGCCTCGGATGTGTCCAGATTGCCACCATTCTAGCCCTGTGGGGAGTTGTCATTAGCGCCGTTTACATGCTCCGGGCCTATCGTCAGACTTTCCAAGGACCTTCCGTTGCCCACACCAACTCCGATCACGTCAAGGACTTCGGCCCCTTCTGCCAAATTCCGGCTGCTATTCTCGCCATCGCACTATTGGTCGTTGGGATCTATCCCAACAGCCTTCTCCACCTCCTTAAAAAGGAACCGGCACCTTCGCTCGAAACCGAACAAGCCTCCAACTAAGTTTTCCAAGCTTCCTCGTTCAATGTCCTCCTACTTGTTAGAAATCATCGTCCTCATTGGCGGATTGGTCCTGCTTCTTATTGAGGCCTTCATTTCGCCCAAACAGAAATTCAAAGTCGCCTACACCGGCATCTTCATTCTGGGCATTGCCTTATTCTGCCTCTTCTTTGCTAAAAAGGGATTCTCCACCGAGAACACCGAGCTCACCCGGTTCTACGCCTTCGATTCTCTCGCCGTATTTTTCAAGGGCTTCACGATCGTGGCAACGATTCTTGCCCTGCTTCTGTCTCTGGAATATCGGAAAACTCTCTCCAAATTCACCGCAAATCCAGACTCTGAAGACGGAACCGGAGAATACTACTGCCTCTTCCTCTTTGCCTGTGCGGGCATGATGTGGATGGCCTCAGCCAAAGACCTAGTCTCAATCTTTGTAGCTCTCGAACTGACCACGATCACCTCCTACATTCTGGTTGGTTTCATGCGTCGTAACGTTGGGTCACTTGAGGCCGGCGTAAAGTTCCTCATTCTCGGCGCTCTCTCCACCGGATTCCTTGTCTACGGAATTGCCTGGATCTATGGAGCCACCGGAACGACAGATCTCGCCTTGATCGGGGATCAGATCACCGAAAAGAACTCGACCTACCTTCTTTTCGGATTGGCGCTCATTCTTATCTCTCTCGCTTTCAAGGTTGGTGCCGTTCCCATGCACCTCTGGATTCCCGACGTTTATCAAGGCGCTCCCACGCCCACGACCGCCTTCCTCTCTATTGCTTCCAAAGCTTCAGGATTCGTCATCATGATTCGTGTCATCGAGCCTTTCCTTGATAGCGAACTAGGAAGCAAAGTCGCTTTCATCCTCGCCGTCCTTGCCGGAGCGACCATCCTTCTCGGAAACCTCGCCGCAATCCCCCAAACCAACTTCAAACGTCTCCTTGCCTACTCATCCATTGCCAATGCCGGTTTCATCCTGATGCCTTTAGCCGCTTGGAATGCTGGGAATGACCTGACTTCCAAAGAAGTCGTGGCCTTTTACCTTGCGATCTATCTTATCATGACCTTCGCAGCTTTCTTCATCCTCGTCGTGATTCACCGCAACACCGGCTCAGATGATATTTCAGCGTTTGAGGGGCTGGGACAAAGGCATCCCGTTCTTGCTCTGATGACTGCGATCATCATCGGAGCCCTCGCAGGGCTTCCCCTGACTGCTGGATTCTGGGGGAAATTTCTCGCCTTTAAAATGGCTGTGACCGGCGGTCTTTGGGTTCCGGTCGTTCTTGGCTTCATTGGAGTCGCCGCCGGATTTTACTACTACTTTCAAATCATTCGAGCGATGTATTGGCGGAATTCACTTGATGAGTCCCCGATCAAGATCTCTCCACTCTCCCTGAATATCATCGCCGTTCTTACGGTCATTGTCGTGATCCTGGGAATTTGGCCGCAGCCGGTTTACTGGTTGGTTGGTGGCTAAAAAAACGAAGAACGTCACTTTTGTTCCTGTTTCGATGAGACCCGTCCACAGTGGCGGGTCTTTTCTTGGTCATTCTCCAAGACACCTTTATGAGAGGGCTGAATCACGCCATCCCTCTTGAAATGGGACTCACTTTAGAAGCACCTCTTAACTTGGACGCTAATTAGTAAAAGGTAGGTAGCGATACGATATCTTCATGAAAACCAACCCTCTTCGTCTTCCTCTAAGCGCGCTCCTTTCCCCGTGAAGTAGATCCCCAAAACGAAGTCATCGAATTCCTAATGAAATAAGAGGGTTTCCCATGCATTCGGATGAGTTCTTCATGTTTCTCATAGAATAAAAAAGCCCCAACCAACCGGCCGGGGCTTCTGAAAAAAAGAAATCCTATCCTCACTCGGGAAGCTCAGCTACCGGAAGATTAGTCACTTCCTCCCGGTATGTTTCAGCAAGCGGAGTGCTCAGATAACGTTCAGTTGAAGAACATCCGATCGTCACGATTCTCTTGCCTTTGAATTCATCGCGAGCAGCTACCTTGAGGGCGGAAGCGACATTTGCACCGGTTGAAATTCCAGCAGGAATGCCTTCAAGTTGGGCAAGTTTTTGAGCCATCTCGAAAGCCTCTTCGTTCGTCACGGTAATAGCCTCGTCAACAATAGCAGTGTTGAGATTACCAGGGATAAAGCCTGCTCCGATCCCTTGAATTTTGTGCGGACCTGGAGAGCCGCCACCAATCACAGGACTGTTTTCCGGTTCAACAGCGAACACCTTAAAATTAGGGTTACGGGATTTAAGGACCTCCCCGACTCCGGTGAGTGTTCCCCCGGTTCCGACACCTGCCACGATCGCGTCGATGTTGCCCTCTGTGTCCCGCCAAATTTCCTCGGCAGTCGTATCACGATGAACCTGCGGGTTGGCTGGGTTGTCGAACTGACTTGGGCCAAAAGCGTCGTCGTCTTCAGCAAGAATCTGTTTGGCCTTGGCAATTGCTCCCCCCATTCCACGGGGCCCAGGGGTAAGGATGATTTCGGAACCAAGACAGCGCAGCAAAATACGACGCTCCACCGACATTGTCTCGGGCATCGTCAGGATGCACTTGTAGCCTTTGGCACGGGCCACAAACGCAAGCGCGATCCCGGTATTCCCCGATGTTGCCTCCACGATCGTGCCACCTGGCTTGAGCTTGCCGCTCGCTTCGGCGTCTTCGATCATGGCCTTACCAATGCGATCTTTCACACTGAAAAGCGGGTTGAAAAACTCCGCTTTGACAAAGACCTCGCAATCGAGTCCTTCGGTGACGGTATTTAATTTAATGAGTGGAGTGTTGCCGACGGTATCGACGATGTTGGAAGCAATGCTCATGGTAATAATTGTTATTTAGATCTGAAAGTCATTCTGCCCAGACTCCTCATGGAGTCCACATTCATATTTCTGCCCACCAAAGCGGGTCTCTTCGGCAGTCTCGCCCGCTTGGGGTTTTCGCGTGGAATGCCAGTCTCCCATCGTGAGATATCCCTCTGTTTCAAGAGGATGCTTGGGGAGATCATTCTCGTGAAAGCACGATACCAGCTGGGCATCCGCCCAATCAAGAATCGGGTAGACTTTCATCGTTGAGCTCTGCTGTTCGGCATAGGCACGGTGCGCGCGGGTCGAAGATTGGCTACGGCGAAGACCGCTCAACCAAACATCACCGCCTATCTCGGAAAGAGCCCGGTTCATTGGCTCGATCTTGTTAAGGAGCGCATATTTTTTGTTCCCCTCTTCACCCTCCTGCCAGAGTTTTCCGTAGAGAGCTTCTTGACGGGCAGCCGAGATTGCAGGATTAAAAACACGAATATCCAGTCCCCAGTCGTCGATAAAGCTCTGCGCAAACTGGTAGGTCTCCAGAAAGCAGTAACCGCTGTCGACAAAAATGATGGGGATCTCCGGCGCGTGCTCTTTGATCAAATGAAGCATGACTGATGCTTGCACCCCAAAGCTACTGCTTGCCACCAGGCGACTGCCGTAGATTTCCTTGAGTTGAAGAATTCGCTCGGAAGCTTTCAGCGGCTCAAGAATTGCCGACAACTCCTCTGAAGAGGGATCATTACTCAAGACTGCGTTTGAACTGGATTGAGATATCTTCATCATGCAGGAGTGTGTTCTTTGTGAACCTCACTCCCATGGGTCACCTCGTGAATGATCCCGGCACGGATCACAAAATCTCCAAATCGCTCACCTTCATTCCGTTCCGTAGCATATTGCTTGAGAACCGGACGGAGCAATCCTACGATTTCCTCGTCCTTGACACTGCGCTGCCAAATCCCGCCGATCCTGTTTCCGACGAAGCCACCACCAAGGTGGATGTTGTATTTCCCGGGAGCTCGACCAACAAAGGCAATCTCTGCGATATAAGGACGAGCACAACCATTCGGGCAACCGGTCATACGAACCGTGATGGCATCCTGGGTTAGTCCGATCTCGTCCAAGACCTCTTCGATCTCATCAATGAGTGTTGGCAGGTAGCGTTCGCTTTCAGCCAATGAAAGCCCGCAAGTAGGAAGAGCCACGCACGCCATCGAATTGAGGCGCATCGCCGAGCGGTTCTGTTTCGCGGCAATTCCGTAATCTTCCATCAGTGCCTCGATGCCAGCCTTATCTTCCGGAGCAACCGAGGCAATAACGACATTCTGATTTGAGCTCAGGCGCATGTCTCCCTTGTGGATCATGGCAATTTCACGAAGACCGGTTCGGAGTTTAAAGTCGCCCAGGTCAACGACGCGGCCATTTTCGATGAACACAGTCAGCTGACTCTTTCCGTCTTCGGTCTCGGTCCAGCCATAAGTGTCACCATTACTGGAAAATTCAAAATCACGGGCCGGAGCGATCTCGTAACTAAGACGTCCTTCGAGCTCCTTTTTGAACCACTCAATCCCACGATCATCGATGGTGTATTTCATGCGGGCGTGCTTTCGTTCCGTCCGGTCACCGAAATCACGTTGAATTTTCACCACCTCTTCAGCCAGCTCGACCGCCTTCTCAACAGGGATGAATCCGAGCACATCGGCGATACGCGGGAAGGTCTTTTCCTGTCCATGATGCATCCCCATGCCGCCACCGACGGTGACATTAAATCCAACCAATTCGCCTTCTTCCTGAATCGCGATAAATCCGAGACATTGGGAGTAGATATCTACGTCGTTGCTGGGAGGAACCGCCATGCAGATCTTAAACTTTCGAGGCAAATAAGTCCTACCGTAAATGGGTTCTACTTCTTCTTCCGAAGTTTGCACTTTCTCTCCATCGAGCCAGATTTCATGATAGGCCCCAGTTGCCGGAGTCAAATGATCACTGATGGTCTGTGCGACCTTGAGAGTCTCTCCGTGGAGGGAAGACAAGGCCGGGTTCGGGTTGCACATCACATTCCGGTTCACATCACCGCAAGCCGCAATCGTATCCATGGCCGTGTCGTTGATTTCTTTGATGGTCTTTTTAAGATCCTTCTTGATGATCCCATGAAGCTGATATGCCTGACGAGTGGTCAGCTTGAAGTTCTCATTTCCGTAGTCGCTCGCCATACGGTCAACCTCTAGCCATTGTTCGGTGGTGGAAACACCTCCGGGGACCCTGACGCGGATCATGAAACTAATCGCTTTCTCAAGGCCGGCACGCTTACGCTCAATCCGGACGTCCCGGTCATCCTGCTGATAAGTTCCGTGAAATTTTAAAAGCTGCTCGTCGTCCTTGGAGACCGATCCCGTCGACTCATCGGCCAACCCCTCGGCAATCGTGCCACGGAGATGGTTACTATCGGCTTTGATATACTCGTTCTTGGAGAGTTTAACATCTGACATTTTCGTAAAGGCGGTTCGCGCTCGTTTTAAAGACGAGTAACCTGATTATCTTTATCAGGTTATTCTCGCCGCGGCAAACTCACCCTAAACCTTCGGAGATGCAAACAAAAAAAGCCAAAAGCCCCCGCACTGATCAAACCGGCTTACTTGCGACTGAATCCCGTCCGGTTTTCCCAGTCCCTTCTCCCGCTCTAGGCCTCCTCCGACTTCTTTGGATCGGTAAAATGGTTCAGTGCCTGCGGGGAAAA
>JAPKDJ010000049.1 GCA_026421245.1 Akkermansiaceae bacterium
CGGCTCCCATTGTTATGACTGTCACGGCGATGGACAGGACAAAGGGAGGCAGATCCTGGAGAATTCAAACGACGACCTTTCGGGCCCGGCTGCTTTTGCGAAGTGGGAGTTGGATCTATGATCGGATCAAGAATGGTGAAATGCCGCCCAGGCCGAAGGTTGAGGCCAAGCTCAATGAGTTCGAAATTGATCGAAAATGACGAATTTTCAGCCTTCAACGAATTCCTGACACGACTCAAAGGAACTCTCCTCGATGCCACGTCGGTTCTCTTTGGTTCCAATCTTGGGAATGCCTCGTCCCATGATTGTCGCAATTTTCCCATCATCGTAGCTGGCGGGGGGGGGATCGTCATGGTTCCTATGTGGCTCATGATACGAAGGAGAATACACCGCTTTCCAATCTCTTCGTGCCATTGGCTCAGCGGATGGGAGTGGAAGTTGAGAGCTTTGGTAGCAGCACGAGCGCCTCGGTGAGGGGGCTCAAAAAAGCGTGATCATCTGAAAACGGGAGCTTGTTTGTCGCGTAGAGTGGAGGAGAATCACTCCATGAAAAGACGACACTTCCTTTCCGGTTCACTTGCCCTCTCTGCCAGTCAGGCGATGGGTGAAAGTGCCTCTTCGAAGCAACTTCAGCTTGGCTACGACAACTTTGCGGTTCGGGCGATGGGTTGGAAGGCTAAGGAACTCATCGACTATGCGGTAACCCTGAAAGTTGATACCGTTTTCATCACTGATCTCGATGCTTTCGTGAGCCTTGAAGAGAAGGCGCTGGGGGAGATCAAAAAGTATGGGGACGACAAGGGTATCAAGATCCTTCTCGGGACCTGGAGCATTTGCCCGACTTCGGTGAGCTTTAAAGATAAATGGGGAACGGCGGAAGAACATCTTCGTCTTGGACTCCGTTCCGCAAAAGCTCTCGGTTCGCCGGTCCTCCGGGTGGTTCTCGGTAAGGGAGCGGATCGGAATACCAAGGGTGGCATTGAGGCACGCATCGAGGATACCGTGAAAGTGCTCAAGGCGAGTAAAGGTGCGAGTGAAGATCTCGGCGTGAAAATCGCGATGGAAAATCACGCCGGCGACATGCACTCGCTGGAATTGAAATCTCTCGTCGAGCAAGCCGGACCCGATTTTGTGGGTGTCAATCTTGATTCCGGGAATGCAGTTTGGACTTTGGAAACTCCTCTGGAGAATCTTGAAAATCTCGGTAAATACACTTTCACTACGAGTCTCCGCGATACGCAGGTTTGGTCGAGTGAGAACGGGGTGACTGCGCAATGGACTGCGATGGGAGAGGGGATGGTTGACTGGAAGACCTACTTCAAACGATTCGCCGAGCTTTGTCCGGAAGCTCCGGTTCAGATCGAAACAATCTCCGGGTTCAATCGTGAGCTCGCTTTCAAGAAGGATGGCTTCTGGAATTCATGGTCGAAGGGGAAACCCGCAAGCCTGACTGCCTTTGAAAAATGGGCTGCCGTTGGAAAAGAGAAAAATCCTCATCGCTCGGCTTCGAAGGAAGACGAACAGAAATATCAATTGGGTGAAATCGAGCGCAGTATCGCATTTTGTAAGACCATTGGATTGGGGATCAAGAAATGAGGGTTGGGACTTCAACGTGTATTTTGATCTGGTTGATTGGCATCAGCCAGTTGTCAGCCGGAGAGCCTCCAATGGCGGCACTTGGGAAGAAAATATTTTTGGATACCTCGCTGTCCAATCCTCCGGGACAGGGATGCGTTTCTTGTCATGATCCAAAATTTGCCTTTGCCGATCCCCGCCGGGTTTCGCCAGGGGCGGTGAAGGGACTTGAAGGGCGTCGCAATGCTCCTTCGTTGATGTATTCCGGGCTCATTCCTCCGCAAAGGTTGGAGGACACCTACGATGAAAATGGCGAGATTGAATATATTGTGGAGGGTGGACTTTTTCTCGATGGAAGGGCTCACGACGTAATGGAGCAAGTCCGACAGCCGTTTTTTGATAAGAATGAAATGAACATCGCGAATCCCGCTGAATTAGCGGCGAAATTACGCAAGGTCGATTATCTCGCCGAACTCAAATCAAGGGTGGGAGAGTCAGATTTTCGGGATGACGAGAAGCTCAACGATAAGGCTTTCGAAGCGCTTGTTGCCTTTATTCGTGAACCCATGTTTCGCCCTTTTAATGCTCCGATTGACGAATACTGGGCGGGTAATAAAGAAGCCCTAAGCCTGTCAGAACGACGCGGTCTTGATGTTTTTCAAACAACGGGGGGGTGCGCGACGTGCCACCTTACCGGAACTGGGAGTTGGCTCGAGCCACTCCTTACTGACTTCGGGTATGATAATCTGGGAGCTCCGGCGATCGATAAGATCGATCCGGGTTTGGGGGGTGTCACAGGTAAAGAGTCTGAACTCGGACAATTCAAGGTTCCCACCCTTCGCAATGTCGCTCTGACAAGTCCCTATCTCCACAACGGGTCCATCAAGACCTTGAAGGAGGTCATGGAGTTTTACAACAAACGGGATCTTGAACCAGAACGATGGGGCGTGACCAACTACCCGGAAACAGTGAATCATGATGACATGGGAAATCTCGATCTGACTGAACAGGACGTCGCTGATCTTGTCGCGTTGATGGATGCCTTTACCGATCGAAATATAATTCAGATGAAAGAAGGTGACTTTTTTCCAAAAGTCTCACCGGGTGTTCCTGCGACACAAGAGCGAAAAGCTTTCTTTAAGAAAAAGGGGCGCCACGATCTTTCTGCCCCGCGGCGACCGGGGAGATAGCCATCGTTGCTGTTTAGTAATGAGGAATTTGCCTGGCGCTGAAAATAGGCAGAGGAGGAGATGGGAAAGGGTGTCCAGGTGGAGATGCTTTTCGACGGAGTGTTTTGTATCTGGTTTGCTTCTCTGTAAGAGTCGAGCTTGATGAATCAGGGAGAGGCGGCGTATTTAATGATCAGCGCAATCATCGTGAGAATTACGATTCCGCCAAGGAGGTAGTGCCAAATGGGGGGGGATGATTCTCCGCCCCGCGACCCATGAGGTTGTTGGGGTAGGGTGGGAGTTTCAAGTTCGTCGTCAGCCCAGTTCCGCTTGTGACGCATCGGTTTTGATTTGGAGTCTCGGCCCGTATTCGTCTCAAAGACCAAGGGGATTACGGAGCTCATTTGGTCAAGGTTGAGACGGTATCGGTGGAGGTCCTTGACCGGGACTTCGGGAGTTTTTGATCGATAATGGTAATAAAGCGTGGGGCAGGTATCCTCGTTCTTCGTGCCGGCTTCGAATTCAAGAAATTCGTTATTGATGATTGTCTTAGGAACGACTGCTCCCTTGGCGTCCGGATGGTTTAATTCGATCGAATGAAATACTTCGGTGGGATGAAACAGCCCCAATGGGAATTCACGATTCGATTTGTCGATTCCATGAATCTTGTCGATGACGACGTGGGGAATGAATTCGCATATCATCCGTCCGGTGTGAGGATTTTCTTTGAATGCATTTGTCGCCGTGAACTCACCGCTTAGAACGATGATGTTAGCGAGCGGATCGTCTGAGACTTCGAGGTCCGTGAAGAGTTCGGCTTCCGAGCGGGTGCTCTTGACCACTTCTACGAACATTTTTTGAATGGAGGATTTTCCATTCGAATCGAGACCCCCGCGGATTCCGTCGGCCTCTGATCCATGGAATTCCTGACGAACAGTCATTGTGGCATCATTTTCTTGAAAGTGATAGGATTCCGAGACACGCACAAAGTCCTGTTTTGGTGGAGTTTCCGCGATGTCGAGGAAGTCGGAAGTTTCCTTTGAAATCAGGAGGGCTTTTTGGAAAGGGAGGGTGTTCCAAGTGGCGAGGGAACCTCGTTGGGAGATCGCGGCGGGGTCGATCCAGTAGTGATGATCATGATGGCGGAGGTAGACGACCACGTGATCAAAAATGGGAGCTGGAAGTCGCTCCGCTACTTTTCCACGCAAACTAACAGAAACGAGGGCGGGGTGGGCATCGAAGCCACACTTGCGGAGGAGCCAGCACAGAAGGCTGGTCTTCTCCTTGCAGTCGCCGAAGCGCCTTTCCCAAATTGTGCGTAGATCTGCAGGAATCAAGCCCAGGCGGCCGACCTCCATGCCTTGATAGCGAATAGTGTTTCGGACAAAGGCGACGAGAGCCTCGATGAGGTCGGTCTCGGAATCGGTGTGCTTGTTTTTCAGTTTTCTTAGCTCCTGGGGAAGCTTTATCCCCGGCTTCTCTGTCTGTTCCCATAGCTCTGCGATTTCCGAGGCAACCTCAGACCATGACTGAAACGAAGTGATGGAAATGCTCTCGAAAGGATTCAATCCGATGGGCAGAAGTAGTGGTAGGTCGAGCGCAGGGGTGAGCGCTTTCGACCAGGTTTTTCGAACTCCCCATTCGGTGTCCTCTTCTTCGAACGCGAGATTGTTTTTGTCGATCGTTACCTCGAATCGATCATGGTCTTTTGAAAGCCACGAAAAACATTGGTGTCCGACCGGGAGAGGGTGCTCAAAGTTTTCGGAGAACCAATAGTGGTTTGGAAAAATGGCATCATCCGAAACAATGCTGCTTTCCACATCAATGACATCACCGGTTCGTAAATCCTTAAGAAGAATGAGAGCGGTGACACTTCCCGCATAGATGCCCTTGTTTAAGTCCCTCTCTTTTTGAATGACATCGACCTGGTCCAATTCGGTGAAATTCGTCAACTCGCCATTCCGAAAGATTGAAATGGCATGAATGAGAAGTAATTGGGTTGCGGGATCGAAATCAAATTCGATGCGCCCTGCCTCCTGAACCGCTTGAGGTGTTTCAAGGCGGCGAACGTAGCGAGTGTATCGTGTGGATTGATCAGGAGCAATCTGCCGATCAAGCAAGAGCATTGTGACAGGGGATCCGTCAACTCGGTCGAGATTTTTCACTTTTCGTCGGACGATCCACTCCGGCGGTTCTTCGACTTTCAGTCGCGAACCGCGCAATGCCAAGGGATTGCGGTGGAATTTTTCAAGATCCGATGAGTCCATTGTCTGGATACTTATCAGAAATCAGAACTGGGACCAAGTTCTGATCTTCAGGTGGCATTTCGCTGATTCAGTGAACTGGTTAGCTGCTCTCTGGTTCCCTAAGAGGTTGCACAATCAGGAAGGGAATAACGACCTGATCGGGAATCTCTGAATTTTAGGCTAATTGATACTCGTTGCTGGGCATCTTCCAATCCCGCATGTGCGCCAGTTTTTTGCGGAGGTAATCGAATTACTCACGATCTCTTTGTCGGAGTATTGATTCCAAGGGACAAGTGATGCCTTGCGGTAGGGCGACCTGGATTCGGTCCTTGAGAGGAAAAGCGATGAAGGTTGCCCGCGTCTGCAGTAAAGGTTCCGAGCACGTGGAAGTAGCCGCTACGGGCCATTTTGACACTTGTATTGTCGTTGCCCTGCCCATCCGTGAGGTTCGTAGGTGCGTTCGGCACAAGAGGTTCGCCCATCTGCGCTGCCAATGAGCTGAACCTGATATTCTCTCCCTAGAACCAAGCTGCGAATGGTTACGGTGATTTCGGCAGGATTTGGCTGCGGTATAGGATTGAGCCTCCAAGAGGCCATCGAGATCCCCATCGTCCATGGAATTGGGAGGGAAGCTGCGCCCTAGGTGGGACCGTTTTGTGATGGAGAGGTTTCCGCTTCCAGCACTGGGAGTGTCGACGAAGGGGATCCTGTTGATTGTGTTGTTGTCTCGAACCGCTGTTCCGGTTGTGCTGTCGAAAGCTCTATAAAAATTTGTGCGTGCCTCTGGAATTGTTATAATAAAAAACTGTAGAAAAACAGATTAAGTCGAAGAGGATAAGGAGGATTTCAGGGGTTGGATTTGTGGTCGAATGACTGCAATGTTGATTTCTAGTCACTCTTAGTGATTGACGGTTCTAATGCCAACCTCAAGGGAATCGAATCCATTCTCCCTTTGGTAGCTGGGGTGCCTTTCCAGGTGGGGGGCGGCTTTCTTGATTTCGATGGAAGAGACCTTTGCGACAAAAGCTTCAAGGAGGGTTCTCACTATCAAGCGGGCATGCGGGGCTCCGAGGCAGAGATGGGTGCCGAACCCGAATGAGACGTGAGGGTTGGGTTTGCGGTCGAGTTGAACTTTTTGCGGATTTTCAAAGACCTCTTCATCGAAATTTGCGGAAGCCCAACCAAGTGAGACGCGATCACCGGCCGGGACGGTGTGACCCTGGACATCCGTGGCGACCGGGCAGACCCGGCCGATGTGGGTGAGGGGCATGAAGGCGCGGAAGAACTCTTCGCCTGCAAGCACGAGACTTTTCGGATTTGAGCGAAGAGTCATCAGGTCATCAGGGTGTTTTCCAAAATGATGGATGATTGAAGAGATACTGTGAATGATAGTGTCCCGACCTCCGGCAAAAGTGAGGTTTGCAAAGCCCATCATCTCTTCGCGGGTGAGCGGGCGGCCTTGGTAGCTTGCTTGGGTCAGGGCGCTGAAAAAGTCTTCTCCGGGACTGGCTTCAGCTTTGTCGAGCGCGTCGGCGAGGTAGGCTTCCAGCGGAGCTCCCTCACCATGATCGCCATGGAAAACGTGTATGCCCCAGCTGATGTAGGTCTTGGCTTCAGATTCGGGGACGTTGAGCAGGTAGGTGAGTGCGTGGGACTGGATGGGGAGGGCGAATTCATTGACGATTTCGATTGAGTCCCGTGCCAGGGCCTGGTCCAGCAAGCCGTTGATGAGGCTCTGAACTTTCGAAATGACCTCCGGGCTTTTGGATCGTTTGAAGAAGGGGTCGACGATCTTGCGGTAGTCACCGTGTTCGGGCGGGTTGGTTTCGATGGGGAGTTGTCGCATGCTTCGAAGATCTTCTTCGGACGGGATGGGGACCCGGAACGGAGCGTCGGAGCTAAACGTCTGCCAGTCTCTGGCGGCGGCACGGACGTCGGCGTGACGAAGAAGCATGGGAATGTCTTCTCCCTGAAAGGGGCACTTGAGAATGCCGGATTCTTGACGAGCTTCGCGGAAGGGATCTTGAGACATGGTTTCGAGGAGACGATTTAGGCACAGATTTTTGAGGAAGGGCACCGATTTTTACAGATTTTGAGTGGTGTTGATTTTGAGGAGGTTTATGAATGAAGCGATGATACGTTTTTTGTTGCTGAGTTTATTGGGTTTGGCTGCCGTTTTTGGGCAGGAACAAGGTGGTCGGAATGGGATAGAAGGGCTTGATACGAGAGCGCTGCATGAGAGGGGAATGGAGCATTTTTTTGCGGGACGAATTGAGGATTCAATCAAGGATTGGGATCGTGAGATTGAACTCATCCCCCGCAGGGCACCTTATCACTGGCAGCGTGGTTTGGCCTTATACTACGCCGGGGAATTTGAAAAAGGAGTGGCGCAGTTTGTGAGTCATCAAAAGGTGAATGGGAATGACGTTGAAAATGCGGTTTGGCATTTTCTTTGTGTCGTTCGAGCGAAGGGAGGGTCGGTGGAGAAGGCCCGCGGGAATTTGATCCCAATTGTGGGGGATTCGCGGGTTCCGATGAGAGAAGTTCACAATCTCTTTTCGGATAAAGGCTCGGTTGAGGATGTTTTGAAGGCCGCCTCAAGCGATGCCGAGGGAATCATTTTACGGAATCAGCTTTGTTACGCTCACCTCTGTCTGGGGCTCTATTTTGAAGCTCTGGATCAACCTGAGAAGTCGAGCTCGCACATGAAGAAAGCAGCAGTGGATTTTAAAATGGATCACTACATGGGTAAGGTGGCGCAGCTTCATCATCGGCTGCGAAAGAAGAAGCCAAACATCATCTTCCTCTTCGCCGACGATCAAAGGGCGGACACGATTTCGGCGCATGGCAATCAGCATATCCAGACCCCTCACTTGGATCAATTGGTGGAAAGGGGATTCAGTTTTCGGGAGAATTATTGTGCGGGTTCCTTTAGTGGTGCGGTCTGCGTGGCGAGCCGGGCCATGTTGATGACGGGTCGGCATTGGATGAAGCTTCCCAAAAAGAGTCCTGGTTCCAATTGGGGAAATGCCACATTGCTGCCCGCCCACCTGACAAAAACGGGCGGATATCGCTCCCACATTGTAGGCAAATGGCACAATGGCGAGGGGACCCTGAGGAAGGCCTTTTCGGAAGGGTCATCGGTCTACATGGGCGGGATGGCGAATCATGCTGATTTTGCGGTGCAGGATTATCAGGGAGGAAAGCTCTCTCCGAAGCGCTCAGCGGGTGGATTTTCGAGCGAGGTCTTCGCAAATGATGCCGTCAAGTTCATCGAGACGGCCGATGGGAAAGATCCCTTCTTTCTCTACGTGGCATTCATGGCTCCTCATGACCCGAGGAATCCGCCTGAGAAGTATCGCGAGATTTACTACAAAAACCGGCCTCCGCTGCCGAAAAATTTTCTACCCCAACATCCTTTCAAGATCGGTCCGGCGGGTGTTTCAGGACGTGATGAAGGCCTTGCTCCGTGGCCTCGAACCACGGACATGATCGGCGATCAACTGTGCGAGTATTATGGTCTCGTCACCCATCTGGACGAACAAGTGGGTCGCATCATGAAAGCTCTCGAAGGAAGCCCGCACGCTGACAACACCTACGTGATTTATACCGCAGATCACGGTCTCGCGATGGGGAGTCACGGGCTGCTTGGAAAACAGAATGTTTACGAGCAAAGCATGAAGAGCCCTCTGATTATTTGGGGGCCCGATGTGCCGGCGGGGCAATCAAGCGAGGCATTTTCCTACGTTCATGATCTTTATTCGACGGTAGTGGGTCTAGCTGGAGTGCCTGCTCCTGGTGGGAACGATTCCCGTGATCTTGGTCCGGTGATGCGAGGTGAAAAGGAGAGGGTTCATGAGGCTATCTTCCTTCCGTTTCAAAAACATCAACGGGCGATTCGGGATAGAAATTGGAAGCTGCAGGTCTATCCGAATATCGATCATCGCTTGCTTTTTGATCTCCGGAAAGATCCCCATGAGATGAACAATCTTGCTGGTCAATCGGAGTATGCCGGAAAGGAAGCTGAGATGGTTGTCTTGATGGGAAAATCCCGAACCAGGTTGGGCGACTCCCAGCCCCTCAAAGTGGCTAACCCCCAGCCGAAAGCGGCCGTTTACGATAATGCCAAACGTTCCATGGACGTGTGGCAGCCGAAGTGGATTCGCGATAAGTATTTTGACGGTCGCGACACTCCCAATCACGGGCCGCGTCAAAGGAAGTGATCACTTGCGGGGAGGGAGGGCTTTGTAAGCCTCCACTTCTTTCTCGTTCCACTTGAAGGGCTTGAGCTTCGAGCGATCGAGATTTTTCAAGTGGGCCTCGTTTTGCCGGCTAGGATGGTCGGGGCGTTGATAGACCCAGTCGTTTTCTCCGAAGACTTCCGCGCAGAGTTTGGCAATGGCGGGATCGTATTCCACCAGTTCGGTGCGGGTGTTGACGTGATTGTGATCGTGGTCGTCTTCGCGGTTGGTGCCGAACCATGATTGGACGGCTTCGGCCCAGTATTCTTGTTTGTTGGTAGCGGCGTATTTGTCGGCCCAGAGACCTTTCGCCATGGCCGTTTTGTAGGTGTCGTTCAGACGTCCGTCGAAAGTGGGATCGAGGGTTTTGAGAGCGGTGTCGTGAATGGCGTGGGCAAATTCGTGGATGCAGATTGACTCCTTCGAATAGGGATCGCCGGGGTTGGCGAGGAGGTTTTCCTCACCGCAGGAAACGGAGGGCCGTTGGGGCGTGGCACCGAGGCCGCGGGCGCGGCGGTTCCAGAAGGTGGAGGGCTTTAAGTCCGAGTGTTCCGGGATTTCACAGGTGCGTTCGTCGACCGCCATGATGGAGTAGCGGACCTTGTTTTTTCCGAGTTCGCGGAGGATATCAGGGCGGTTTTTGAGCATCGTCTGGATGACATGGGCTGCTTCGTAGAGAGCGGCGTCGGGAACCTTTTCGGAGGAGAGGATGGGGAAGGTCTTGATGACGAGGGCCTTTTTGTAGAATGGCTTGAGGTCGAAGCTTTCGCGAAGTTCCTTGGAGATCGGGGTGACCTTGGGGGGCGTGGATTTTTCACTGAGACCGATGGCGGCGGTGATAAGGATGACGGGGGCGAGCAGGATAAGAGCTTTCATTTGGAAATTTCGAAAGAGAAGGATTTGCGATGGGGTATTTTGTTTTACGCTATGAATCGTCGAAGTCTCTTGAAAAAATCCGCGCTCTTCGGAGCTCCTTTCGTTTTGCCTTCAAATGTCTGGGGTGCAGACGCGAACGGAAAGGTGAATGTGGGCTTTATTGGAATGGGAAAGCGTTCCCAGGGCCTTATTAGAGAGTTTTTCAGACAGCCTGAGGTGAGAATCGTGGCGGTTTGTGACGTCGATACCAATCGCCGTGAAGACGCCAAGAAAAAAGTCGATGCCCACTACAAGACCAACGATTGTGCGGCCCATCTTGACTTTCGAAAAATCACCACTGATCCGGCCATTGATGTGGTGGTCGTGGTGACTCCGGACCACTGGCATACCATCCAGATTCTCTCGGCGATCGAAAATGGGAAAGATGTCTATGCTGAGAAGCCTCTCACTCACAACATTCGCGAGTCAGTGCTTTTGATGGAGGCGGTCAAGAAGAGCGGCCGGATTGTGCAGACGGGCTCCCAACAACGTTCGTCTCGTGAATTTCGGGTGGCGTGCGAACTGGCTCGTAATGGAGTGATTGGAAAGATCGATCATGGCTTTGTGAATTTTGGAGGTCCGGGCAAACCGTGTGACCTCCCGGAGGAGAAAGCGGAACCGGGGCTCGATTGGGACCTTTGGTTGGGGCCGGCTCCGGAGCGCGCCTACAATTCCATTCTGGCCCCGAGGGGTGTTCATTCACACTACCCGATGTGGCGGATGTATACCGAATACGGTGGAGGGATGATTACGGATTGGGGCGCGCATCATCTCGATATCGTGCAGTGGGCTCTCGGCAAGGATGAGTCTGGCCCGACTGCGGCCAAGCCGCCTGCAAAGCAAGGAGAGGGGAAAGGAGCGGCTGTCGTTTATGATGATATTACGATCACTCACGGACAGGGGATCGGCGTTCATCTTGTTGGGGCCAACGGCGAGATCCAGGTCACCCGGGGGAAGTTTGCGCTCAAAGTGGATGGGAAGAATGTCGCTTCTCATCTCAAAAAGGGAGGTAAATTGGGAGCTGAACTCGACAAAGCCGAAGAGGCTTACTTGACTGATTCCAAGGTGAAGCTCTACCGCTCACCGGGGCATGTGAGAGATTTTCTCGACTGCATCAAGTCACGTAAACAGCCGATCACGAGCGCCATCATTGGATCCCGATCCATCAATGTGGCCCATCTCATGAATTTGGCCTACCAACATCACACGGATATTGCGTGGGATCCCATCAAGAACACTTTCGCGAAGGGGGCAAAACACCCACTGGAGTGGCTTGGCCGTTCCTATCGTGACAAGTGGAAGATCTAGTCGAAGTTCGCTGTGCGATGGCGGAGGATGTGAGGCTGGTTTCTTCTCTCCATAGTGAAGCGCTTGATTGGCTGGAGGAAGGGGACTACGGGATCTTTGTCTTAGAGGGAGAGGTTGCCGATGTTCATGAACTGGTCGTTTGCCGTCGCGATGAGGGAAGAGGGTTTCCGATAAGAATGTTGGATGGGGCTCAAGATAAGGTGGCGGGATTGGGAGGCGTCGCGGGACCGGTGAGCTCAGTGATCCGACTTGGGCCTTGTGGAAAATGGAAATTTCGGCAGAAGCTTAGGGTGAAGCCGAAGCGAGCAAATATGGAGCAACTCATTGACGAACGGTTCTCGACGAAAGAACCTCGGGAATTGCTGCTCCTTGATTGTGAGCATGAGATCTCTCCTGAATCGACTGGAAACTTATGAACATCATGCCCTCGACAAGCGGATTGACCGGGAGATTCGGCGGAATCCTTGCGTTCCTTTCCATCAGCCTCTCTTCCTGCCTTGCAAAAGAAACGCAGTGGAAATGGGATTTGCAAAACAGCGGAGTCAAAACGTCGATTCGGGGCTTGTGCGCCGTCGACGAAAAGGTTTGCTGGTTCGGGACCGAGAATGGCACGATTGGGCGAACGGTGGACGGTGGTGAAACCTGGAAGCGCTTTGTTGTGGAAGGCGCCGAGAAGGTGGAGTTCCGAGATGTGGAGGCCTTCGACGCAAGGCGTTGTATCGCCATGAGCGTCGGGGAAGGCGCGGCGTCGCGGATCTACCGAACGATCGACGGTGGCGAGACTTGGTCGCTTGTTTACCAGAACAAAGAGCCCAAGGGATTCTTCGACGGAATCGCTTTCTGGGATGAGAAGAACGGGATTCTCGCTGGTGATCCGGTGAATGGACGCCTCTTCGTTCTGCGAACATCGGATGGCGGCGCAACCTGGAGAGCCATCGATTCAACGCCGAAAATGAAAGAGGGAGAACATGCCTTCGCCGCGAGCGGAACGCATCTGGCCGTGGCACGGGGTGGGCACGTTTGGGTCGGAACGGGAGGCCGCGTCGCGCGCGTCTTCTCTTCCAAAGACTACGGAAAGAGTTGGTCGATTTTCGATACGCCCATGATCGCGGGAGAGGCCTCGACAGGAATCTTTTCCCTCGTCTTCAAGGACTCTCTCCACGGTTTTGCGGTGGGTGGTGACTACACCAAGGAAGCGAAAGGTGAGCGCAACGCCTTCTCGACATCGGACGCGGGAAAGTCGTGGACCTTGCTCAAGGGTGACGATGGTTTTTCGGTCTTTTCTTTTCGATCCTGTGTTCGCTATGTCCGAGATCCGAAGCGAGTCATTGTTGTGGGCCCGGATGGTTGCAATGTTTCTCGCGACGAAGGGAAGAGCTGGGCTTCTTTCGGGGATCAGGGATTCCATACCTTCAGTGTCGGAGGGGGCGTGCAGTCGACTTGGGCGGCGGGAAGCGATGGCCGGATCGCGCGGCTCAAGTGATCGTGATGATTGACAGCTTATATTTGAGGAGCAGGAAGCCGTGGTGGAGACAAAGAGTTGCTAAGAATTTTCTTTTTGAGTGGGCTGCTTGAGGGCGTCGTTGAAGGGACCGGAGAAGGGAGCAAGGGGGGGAGAACCAGTGTGGGTGCTCTTTACGCCAGGAGGCCTCGATTCTTAAGATTGTTCAGTCGGTGTGCCAGATTACCAAGGTTCTCTGCAACCGTCTGGCTATAGCTTCGTCCATCTGTCGTGTCCACACCGTGGCGCGGGTCGAAATCACGCAAAGCTTGAAGCGCAGGATCTTCGTGATGGAAAATCTCGGAAAAGACATATTTGAGATGCCCCGTCTCAGCAGCAGCTGTGAGCAGAGCGCCAACCCAGCCATCATCTGTACTAAGGCAGCCACGAGTCGTATGAGCTGAGGCATGATAAACATCAAACTCATCAGCTTCTGCGAGCTGCTTCATCAGGGAGGCATTCTCTGTGATCGAAAAATCACCATCACCGCAGTGGGCAGCATCGACCAGAACCTTAAAGAAGGAACACCCGATTTCGCTGTTAATACCCTCAACTACCGGCTGGAGCGTTCTAATACTGGTGAAGGTATTCATTTCCCCGGGACGCAGAAACTCGAGGTTCCAGCTTTCAATACAGGAATTGGAAAGATCTGCCTCCTTGAAGATACGGCTGTGGAGTCGGATACACTGAGTGACTCGGGCCTTGTATTCAGCCTCATCTGCGGGCGCAGGACTTGCCATCCATGCTTCTGCAGAGGTAGACCCTATATGAGTAATCTTGTGCCTCTTGGCAATATCCACTCCCGCCCTCAATACCTCCACGCATGCATCCTCATCGGCAGGATTAACAGGGTCAACACCACCAACCATTAAAACGAGCTGAGGCTCCAGATCTAGCTCATAGATACCATTGATAAGTTCGTCTGAGTCCTCGCTGACAATACCCGAAAAGGTCATGATCTGCACCGCGTCTAGCTTCACTGGTGAGAGTTCGCATATTTCAGCGATACCCGCTAGAATCTTTAGTTTGCCCTTCTCATTACGGCCAAGGCGGCCGCTCTCATCGGGAATGTGACTTCCTGCAAGTTGGATATGGGCAGGGACAAAACCTAGTTTAACGGAAGTCTTATTAAGAAGAGTCTTTGCGGTCATGATGATTTATTTGTGTGATTATTTTGAACTTGCGTAGATCTCTTATTCAAGAGGCCCGCATGCGTCCATTGTATACTGCTCGGATTTCACTTTTTGAGTGGACCGTTTGAGAGCGTTGTTGAAGGGAGCGGAGAGCAAGGGGGGCTCCTATCTGCCGACGTGAGTCGCCCTGAAGCGCTTGCCTTTGATGCGTCCCGCGTTGAGACACGAGACGGCATCCGAAATCACGCGTTGTGACACGGCGACGTAAGACAACTTATCTTGGATTTCGATCTTGCCGATATCCTTGCCGCTCAAACCGCCAGCTTCGCCGGTGAGGGCGCCCAGGATGTCGCCTTTTCGCACCTTGTCCTTGCGACCACCGGATATCAAGATCGTCTCCATCTTGGGGCCCTCCGCGAGTTGCTTCAGCAGATGATCGAGCTTTAAGCTCTTGCTGGCGCTGTGATCCAAGATCTCGATGGGCTGCCCCGTGAACTCTTCGATGGCTTCGATGTGCCTGTCGGTCTCATTTTGAATCATCGAGATGGCAACACCGTTCGCGCCGGCCCTGCCCGTTCGACCAATTCGGTGAACATAGACCTCTGGTTGCTCCGGCAGGTCGAAGTTGATCACCAGGTCCAAGCCCTCGACATCGAGGCCGCGCCCGGCGACATCGGTTGCGATTAGGATACGCACGCTGTGGTTGCGAAATCGGGCGAGCACTTGGTCGCGATCGAACTGATCGAGATCGCCATCGAAGCGGTCGACGCTGATGGCCCCGCGACTCATCGCCTTGGTGATCTCACGTACCGTGGATTTTTGGTTGCAGAAGACCAGTGCGGATCCGTGCGGATGGGATTGCAGTGCCCAGCAGAGCGTCAAAAGCTTGTCGTCAGTCCCGAAGCAGAGTTTTAGCTGACGGATGTCGGCGAGATCCTCATCGGCTGTCTCAATCGTAATCCGCAGAGCCTCTTGCTGGATTTCCTTGCTCATCGCTTCGATGGTGCTCGGGAAGGTCGCCGAGAACAGTGCCGTTTGACGATTTTGCGGTAGGTAGCGGATGATCTTGCGGACGTCGTCGCCAAAGCCCATGTCGAGCATGCGATCCGCTTCATCGAGCACGACCGTCTTGATCGAGTCGGGCTTCATGAACCCTCGTTCCAGGTGATCGAGGAGTCGGCCGGGTGTGCCGATTGCGACATGAGCTCCTCGCTCGAGTGTGTCGCGTTGTGGGCGTGACGGTTGTCCACCCACGAGTTCCAAGACTTGGAGGCCGCTGTGATCCCGCCCGAGCTTGCGCATCTCACGACCGACCTGGGCTGTGAGTTCTCGCGTCGGGCAGATCACGAGGGCTTGCAGCTGGCGTCGGTCCACCTCGATGCCCTGCAGGATGGGGAGGGCGAAGGCTGCGGTCTTGCCACTTCCGGTCTGCGACTGACCAATGATATTCCGGCCGGCAAGCAGGGCCGGAATCGCCTCAATCTGAATGGGGGTTGGCTGGGTGTAGCCGAGGTCATGGACCACGGCGGTCAAGGCGGGTGACAGCTGGAGGGCTTCGAAGGATGCTTGCACGGACTGCGACAGTCGCGGATCGATGGGTGCTACACAACGGTCATTTGTTCGCCGATAGCAGGATCGCTAGCGAATTTTCTTTTTGGGTGGAGCGCTGAGGGGATCGAAGAGGGGAGAAAGGGGGGCCGCGAAGGCAGGCCATGTGCCGCGGTGATCGATTTTTCGGACAGCCGTGATTGCCAACAACGATCCGGAAGGCCTCCCTCGATAAACACTCCTAAAGGGCGATTTCTACTTCCTTGCCCTGTCGTGAAACCATGACTGTTACAGGGATTGGTGGTAGTTTTCCTTAAACTTGAAATCTGTTCGGTGTATTTTTTCTCTTGACCAGATTTTACTGCGATAGTAAGGAATTCCTTAATAAGGAGTGATCCTGATCACTTGAATTTAACTCATAGAAACCATGAAAAAGACTGTTCTCACAATCATCGCCATTGCCTCGACCTCGTTCTTCAATAGCTGCGCAAACTCTGAGAATCAGACCACCGGTCAACGCTTTGCAAGTGGTGTTCTTATGGGAGCCGCTCTTGGGGCGGTCATCGGCAAGCAGTCCGGCGAAGCTGGAAAAGGAGCAGTCATTGGTGCCGCCGCCGGTGGGCTCAACGGTTACGCCACCGCTCCCAACCGTTAGGGCGGGTCCTATTCAATATTACTCCCATCCTTGGAGTTTGGAAACGCAGGGCATCACGCTCTGCGTTTTTTTGGATAGCCATCGGAATGCTTCTCCTGCAGCGCTTGGTATGCCACTAAAATTTCACCCTCCCACCTGACCGCGACGAAGACCTCTTATGACACTTGGAGCTCTGAACTCCGTTTCATCGATCTCTTTCTTAGGGCTCGCGCGGGAGGGAACTGCGAGGAAAAGCACCATCGAGGAATCCGGTTCAGGGACGGTCTCAATAGTAAATCCGTAGGCGGTTCCATCGCTACCATCATTATCAGCAGGTCCCACATCGACATTGAAATTAATGATATCCTCGGGGTTTATCGCAGCAAAATTTCCACCCACCCAGGTCGTCAGAAATCCCGTCAGTTACCACCGCGGATTGTTCGATTTCATTGAGGAGAATACGATCAATCGTCCCGTCCCCATTTGCACCCACGTTATTGAATTGACCCGTGATAAAAAGTGGGCGAGCGGGAATTCCCGAACCTGTCCAACTGAAAACTCCTACCCCATTGGATACATAATCTCCCGGCTCACCTTGTCGATCCGCGCCAGAGTCTCGTCATTAAGCTTCAAATCCGCCGCCTTAATAATTGGCTTCATCTGCTCCACCAATCGCACGCCCACAATCGTGGAGGCCACATAATCATGCTGCTTGCTCCACGCCGTCGCCAAGGTCGTCACATCCAAATCCAGGTCCTTGGCAATCTCACCAAACTGCTTCGTCGAGGCAATCGTTCGCTCATTCACAAACCTCGTCGCCATCGCCCGCTGGCGTATCCCTCCCGTCGTTAGATACTCTGAAAAACGAGCCCCTTCCGGCACTCCCTCATTGTATTTCCCCGTCAACACTCCACCTGCCAACGGACTGTAGGGTAACAAACTCACCTTCTCCCTGCGCAGACACTCCGCCAACTCGTGCTCGTCCCTCCGGTTGTTGAGTGAAAAATTATTCTGGACCGTGTCGATTCGTGTCAGTCCTTCCATCTCACTCGTCCAAAGGCTCTTCATTACGCCATACGAATCATCATTGCTCAATCCAATTGCTCGCACCTTTCCTTCCTTCACAAACTCGTCGAGCACTTCCAACGTATCTGCCGCCCGCATCCCGTGATCCGGCCAGTGAACCTGATAGAGATCCACGTAATCGGTCCCCAGCCGTTTTAAACTTCCCTCCAACGCCTTCCGTAAATGCACCCGGTCCAGAGCCGCCTTCCCGTGTCTGATCGGTGGACAGAACCAACCGTGCGCTGCCCCCGCAATTTTGGTCGCAATAATCACCGACTCCCTCGGCTTGCCTTTCAACCACTCTCCCACCCACTTCTCCGTCAGCCCCGCCAATTCGGCCGTCGGCGGTACCGGGTAAACCTCCGCCGTGTCAAAAAAATCAATCCCCGCCTCCACCGATTCATCCATGATTCGAAGGCTTTCATCCTTTTTCGCCTGGGTCCCGAAAGTCATGGTTCCCATGCAAATCTCACTCACCACAATCCCGCTCGTCCCAAGTCGTCGCTTTTCCATAAGGCGATAAATCTCTCATTGCCCCTCTCGAAGCAAGCGCCATCACTCGAATCTCCTGAAGAAAAATTCTTCCCGCACCCCTACAAAAATCAGGCATTTTTGTAGCGACGAATTTTCGAAATTCTGGTAGAATGCTGCCACTATGATCACTGCCACTACTGAAACCATCCCCGGCCGCGAAATCATCTCCCACCTCGGCGTGGTTTGCGGAAACACCGTCCGCGCCAAGCACGTTGGACGTGACATTATGGCCGGTCTCAAAACTATCATCGGAGGCGAGGTCTCGGGCTATACCGAAATGCTCCAGGAATCACGGAACCAAGCCACCGATCGCATGATTGCGCAAGCTCAGGCCATGAGCGCCGACGCCGTTGTGAACATCCGTTTCACCACTTCGCAAGTCGCCCAAGGCATGTCCGAAATGCTTGCCTACGGTAACGCTGTCAAGCTGGCTGGAGCGACTTCTCCACCACCCATTTCTTAAAGAATTCCTCTGAACCGCTGAAACGTTCAGACATTCGCATCAGCACCCGAAACTGCTCCTTTTGATCAGGCCCCCAGCTTGCCCCTACGGGCTACCTTTCAGGTAGTCTCTCGCGTTCCGATCGGTTCTCAGGGATTTCAATCGATGAGGATCAGCTCGTTTCTCAATTCGTCATCGTCATCGTCCTGTCGGGGCAGGACTCCGCCCAGGATCTTGCCGCAGCGGGTGACAGCTTCCTCAAGGGCTTCGGTCGGTCGGTTGGCCTTCATGCCCGAAACGATCGCGTCGCAAAGCTTGCCCCAGTCCTGGTCGGGCAATTTTTTGAGGATGGCGTCGTCCGGTAACACTACGACCCGATGTTCGTAAAAACTGACGAAGAGCAAAATGCCGGTTCCTCCGGCGGTTTTGCGAATTCTTGATGACATGAAGGCGGACTGCGCGGCGCGTTGAACCTCTTCCTTCAATTCCTTTTTGGAAATAAAGGGAAGCCTCAGGGCCGGCAGTCGGGAAGCCAGGGCGCTTCCGACCACGAAGCCTGCCACCATCGAGAGGAGGACCGGGAAAAGACCGGAGATAGAAGGTTCTGTTTCCCAGGCCGACTCCGGGTGGAATGCGGGGCAGGCCAGCCAGCCGGCGGTCACCGCGAGCAGGGCGGTCAGGAATCCAACGATGTCCTCCGCCCGGTCATATCGGCCCGATGCGGTGGCCACGACGGTGACGATCTCGGCGGACGTTTTTTGCTCGGCTTTTTCAATGGCGTCGGCGATGCGCTTCCGATCGTTTTCCGCGAATAACTGGCTGACTTTTTTCATGATTCTTTTCCGTTCGATCGGTTTACCAGGAGCCTGACGCCCCGCCGCCGCCGGAGGACCCTCCCCCGAACGAGCCTCCGCTTGACGCCGCGGCGCGCAGGATGAAAAAGAGGGCGATGGCGATGCCGGCGATCAACGCCCAGCCCCAACCCGACCTTCCTTTCTTGAAAAGAGAAACGATGACCATGATCAATAGCAAGGCCCCAAGGATCATGGCCGGGAGAATCCACCAGGGCGATTTCGGTTTGGGCAGAGCCAGGCCCCGCGCGACTTTGTCCAGCGCGTTGACAGCTTCGTGAATGCCGCCTGAAAAGTCGCCCCGCTTAAAGGCCGGAACGATCATGGCATCCATGATGTGTTTGGCGTCCGCGTCATGGTTTCCGCCCCACGCCTTTCCTAGCTCGATCCTCGCCTTGCGATCGCCAACCGAAACTAGGAGGAGAATTCCGTAATTGCGCTCTTGCGAACCGATGCCCCATTCATCGAAAAGGGCGGCGGCATAGGATTCTATCGTGTGATCGGTCGCTTGGAAGGAAATCAGGGAGGGGATGGTGACCACAAGGATCGGGATCTTCTCTTCGGATAACAGTTTCGCGGCAAGGGCATCGATCGCCGTGGCGTCCTCGGCGGCAAGCAACCCGGCCTGGTCGACGTAGGAGTGCTCCTTGGGCGGTTTCTCCGGAAAGGTGGTGGCGTGAGCCTGACTAAAAACCAGTAGGCCGAGGAGAAAAACGGACAAGGATCGTGGAAAGTTGAAAGGCTTCATGAAGAGTCGATTTCTATACGGAATTGACATGTGAACCTAGGCGCCGGGCCCGGTTTTGTCACCCCTTACTGCTAGGAATTTTCTTTTGAGGTTGAACGGTTGAGGGGGCCATTGGAGGCCTCGCCGAGGGGAGAAGGGGAGGGGGCGTCACAGCATTCTTGGCGTTTGAACCTCTGTCAGCAAGACTTCGATTTTAACAAGTCTGCTGTGCCAGTGCAGTCCTACTGTTGAACCTGGACCTCCTTGAAGGCGCTAAGAGTCACTGTGAAAACGACCCCTTGATTGGGGCCCACGTAGGCATTGACGCGGCGATCTCCATATGCCAGTTCGGGCTTCAAGTAGAGTTTCCAGGTCGAACCAACAGGCATCAGTTTCAGCCCTTCCACCAGGCCGGGAATTCCCTGTTCCCCTACCGCGACCATCTTGTCTCCGCCAATGCGCTCAAACACTTTTCCGTCGAAAGTCGAACCTTCATAGGTGATGAGGAAGCGGCGTTTGTCGCCCTCGGCAATTGCTTTATAAACCTCTCCCTCACCTTCCTTGATAACCTCATACTGAAGACCGGATTTGGTCGCCTTTACGCCTTCCTTTTTTGCGTTCGTCGCAAGCCATTCCTTGGAGGCTCCATCATTGATCTTGGACATTGTGCGTTCCCGCTCCTGAAGGTGAGCCTTCATGAGGTCAATCGCGACTTTCAGCTGCTTGCCGTCGACGGTGGAATCCAACTCAGCGAGAGCTTCTCCGAACCCCTTCTTAAAACCTTCCATGGAAAAGTCCTCTGCCACATAACCACTCTTCAGTAACTCTACAGCGAGTTCCCTCCCTTTAAGATACCCGAGCCCGTGAGAGGCACTCTCGCGAGCTTCTTCAGACACATTGAGACTCGGAATCTCGCTTGTGGTCGTGGCCTTTTTAGATTCCTTGCTTGTCTGTGCATATGCAGGTGATGCCAGTGCCATCACGGCACATCCCAAAGTTAAGGTGTTTTTAAACGTCATAGTATTGATAATTAGAATCGAAAAGTCGAACCGAGGTGGAGACGTCCGGTTGATCGTCTTCCTGAGCCGATTAAATTGAGTTCTTAGTCCATCCACAATGAAAAAGCATCTCCACTGCTAGGGGTTTTCTTTTGAGGTTGAACGGTTGAGGGGGTCATTGGAGGCCTCGACGAGGGGAGAAGGGGAGGGGACGTCGAGGTTCTACGCGGAACCTCCAATTTTGAATGGCTTGGTTGAGGGCGACCAAAAGCGGGAGCTTTTGGCTCCGTTTTTTCACCGAGTGCCGGAGCGGTTGCGGAAGGGCGGGAGGCTGGAAGCGTGATCCTTGAATCGACCAGCAGGAGCTATCTCCGCCCCAGAATTTTCCTTCACTTTTGGACACCGATGCGTGTCAGCCCGCTTAAAACAGAATTCCAGTTGACCGGGACCGTCATCGAACCTACTAAGACCGCGTTCTTGAGATTGACCTAGCCGATCAAAAGGAATTCTTCGTCTTCTTTCAGCTAGGAAAAAAAATACGACCATGGCTTCAACACAAGCACGTAATCAAAACAGGAATCGTCCCACGAAGTCAAATTCAGCGAGAACCAAACGTCAAAACGACCATAAGAAGCGTCTCGTCGCATTGGGTATGGATGAAGCTACCGTGGCCGCAATGAACCCTAAAGACGTCCGCACCAAGCTGAAGCACCCTGCCAAAGTGGCTAAAGAGTGCGCTGCCAAGGACTCCTAATAGGATCCGATAGGCCGCCCTTTCTGATCGATCGCACGGATATCGTGCTCTGTTCCCTCGAATTTTTGGGGTGCTGACTGCTAGGAATTTGCTTTTGGCGCGAGTGCCTTGAAGCCGCCTTTGGACCGGAGCGGAGGGGGAGAAAGAGGGGGCAGTTGGGATTGGAGTGCGGAATTAGCCTGGGTTTCCCCTTGTCTGTCCTACATGAACGCCACCTAGGAGCTCCCGGGGGGCTTGACATCCCACAAGCACACGTATGTAACAGTGGAGGGTTACTTCCTCTCCGCTCATCATGACTAAATACCTGCTCGTCGTACTGGTTCTCGCCAGTTGTATTTCTCCGGGCGCGCAAGCCCAGGACGCTGAGTCCGTCTTCAAGTTGGCGTTAAGGACCGCTGTGAAGAATGCGGATGGATCCTTCACCCGAAGCCAATCCCGACGGGAATGGGATCCAGCCAAGACGGCGGTCATTGTCTGTGACATGTGGGACGCGCACCATTGCCTCAACGCGACTAAACGTGGGGCTGAAGTCGCCCCGCGGATGAACGCTTTTCTTAAGGAATCGAGGAAGCGTGGCGCCACGATCATTCACGCTCCTTCCTCTTGCGTCGAGTTTTACAAGGATCACCCGGCTCGCAAGAGGGTCGCAGATGTGCCGAAAGCGAAAAATTTGCCAGCAAAGATCAATGATTGGCTCAACTGGAGAAACGCAGAAGAAGAAGCGGCTGGATACCCAATTGATCACTCGGATGGTGGCGAGGATGATGACCCAAAAGAACATGCGGAATGGGCGAAAGAGTTGAAAAATCGGGGACGGAACCCAGGCGCCCCGTGGGTTCGACAGTCGGAAGCGCTGGAGATTGACGGGGGGAAAGATTTCATCACCGACAACGGGACCGAGAACTGGAGCATTCTGGAGTCGAAGGGAATCGAGAACGTGCTCCTCGTTGGGGTTCACACCAATATGTGTGTGCTGGGACGGCCGTTCGGTCTGAGACAGATGGCCAACAACGGAAAGAACGTGGCCCTGGTCCGCGACCTGACCGACACCATGTACAATCCGAAGATGAAACCGTTCGTCAGCCACTTTCGTGGGACGGACCTGATCATTGATCATGTGGAGAAGTATGTCTGCCCGACGGTGAGCAGTGAGCAAGTCCTCGGGGGCTCGTCCCACAGCTTCAAGGGAGACGATCGCAAGCATCTCGTCATTGTGACCGCAGAGAGAGAATATAAAACAGAAGTGACGCTTCCGGCGTTCGCCGATGCCCACCTCGTGAATGACTTCAGGATCTCCTACGTCCACGCCGACCCGGACGACAAGAACGATTTGATCGGAATCGAGGCGCTCGCCGGCGCAGATATCGCTCTGATTAGTGTGCGGCGGCGAACTTTGGCGGAGCACCAGTTGGATTTTGTTCGGAAGTTTGTCGCGGCGGGGAAGCCTGTTGTCGGGATTCGGACGGCGAGCCATGCCTTTTCGTTGCGAGAAAAGCCGGCACCCGATGGGCATGCTTCATGGGATAGCTTTGACGCGGACGTGTGGGGTGGGAGTTACCATGGCCACTTGGGAAACAAGTTGAAGACCTCGGCCTGGGTTCGGAAGGGGGCTCAAAAGCACCCAATCCTCAAAGGAATCAAAGAGGCTGAGTTCGCCACTGGCGGATCACTCTACCAGGTCCTGCCTCTGGCTGCGGGTGCCGAAGTGCTGGTCATGGGCAAGGCTGAGACGTCTCCAGATCGTGAGCCAGTGGCCTGGACGTTCAAGCATTCCGGTGGCGGTCGGGCGTTCTATACATCGCTCGGGCATGTTGATGATTTTTCGAACCCGCAATTCACCCAAATGCTGGTGAATGCGGTCTATTGGGGGCTGGCAATGGAGGTGCCTGACGCTGCTGTTACCACCCCCTCCCCTGAAGGCGCAGAGATAGCCAAGGCTTCCAGAGTGGTCAAAAAGGCGGTTAACGAGGGAAGGGAGACCCCACTCGATCCGCTCCAATCTTTTTCCCACATCACCGTGGGCGAAGGGCTGGAGGCCGATCTCGTTCTTCACGAACCGCTGGTCACTCAGCCCTTACACCTGAGCTTTGACGAGCGTGGTCGACTCTGGGTGGTCGAGTATTTGCAGTATCCCGATCCGGCCGGGCTGAAAAGGGTGAGTCGGGATGCGGTCTGGCGCATCACCTACGAAAAAATGCCGCCCCCTCCGCCGCATGCGGAAGGTTCTCCTTTCCGAGGGAAGGACCGGATTTCCATCCATGAGGATACCGATGGGGATGGCGTGTTCGACAGTCATAAAATCTTCGCAGACCATCTGAATCTGGCGACCAGTGTGGCTCGCGGCCGCGGTGGGGTCTGGGTCACGCAACCACCCTACCTCCTGTTCTACCCTGATCGCGACAACGATGACGTGCCGGATAGCGACCCGGAAGTGCATTTGAAGGGCTTCATGCTGGAGGACACCCACTCGATAGCCAACAGCCTCTATTGGGGGCCAGATGGTTGGCTCTACGGAACGCAGGGCAGCACTGTCAGCGCCAATATCACCCGCCCTGGGCTGGATGCCGACGATGACGGAGTCAAGACGATGGGACAGAACGTTTGGCGCTACCATCCGGAGCGACGGGTTTACGAAGTGTTTGCCGAAGGAGGGGGGAATGCCTTTGGAGTGGAGATCGATTCAGGTGGCAGAGTGTTTTCTGGGCACAATGGAGGGGATACCCGGGGGTTCCACTACCAGCAGGGAGCCTACTTGCGGAAGGGATTCAACAAGCACGGGGATCTGACGAATCCCTACAGCTTCGGTTACTTCCCTCACATGGCGCACCACAAGGTCGCCCGGTTTACCCACCAATTTTTGATCTATGAGGAGAATCGCCTTCCGGAACGCTATCAGGGGAAACTCTGGGGAGTCGATGTCATGCACAGCAACGTAGTGATGAGTGACATTTCCGACGATGGATCGACCTTCAAGACGCGGGACATCAGCCGACCGTTTGACTCAACCGACAAATGGGTGCGCCCGGTGCACATCGCCACGGGCCCCAACGGGTGGCTCTACGTGGCTGATTGGTACGATGCTCAGGTGAACCACTACCGGAATCACGAAGGACAGATCGATCAGAAGCGTGGTCGAGTCTATCGGATCCGTGAGAAGGGGGGCGTAGCTCGGCCATCGAGCAATCTTGCTGCCCTGACCGATGCGCAGCTCGTCGAGCTGTTGTTCGATGAGCGTCGCTGGTATCGGCAGACTGCTTTGCGGTTGTTGGGCGATCGAAAACTGAAAAGGCAAACTGTGCGGGCGCTCTGGAAACGGGTGGGCGAATCGAGCGGGCAGGAGGCGGTTGAGTCGCTGTGGGCGGTGCATCAGGCTGGCGCGCTTAATGACGCGCGGACTCTCTCGGCGCTTGGGCATCCCAACCCGCTGGTCCGCAAGTGGGCAGTCCAATTGGCTGGAGATAACAAAGTGGTCAGCGCCAAGGTGGGTGCGCGGATGGCAGGGCTGGCTTTGGCGGACCCAAATGTTGAGGTGCGGGCGCAGTTGGCATCCACGGCCAAGAGATTGGGCTCCCTTCACGGACTGGCTATCGCAGCAAACCTTCTTCGGCGTTCCGAGGACGTGGCGGATCCACGGTTGCCGTTGCTGATTTGGTGGGCGATCGAGGCGAAGGCTGCAGAAAATCCCGATGATGTAGTGGGGGTATTTCAGAATCGGCAAGTCTGGGAGTTACCGATAGTCCGGGAACATATCTTGTGGCGAGTGATGAAGCGGTTTGCTTTGTCCGGGACTCGGGAAGATCTGGGGCGTTGTGGGCAGTTGTTGGCCTTGGCTCCAGAGGACGGGGCAACCGAAGCGTTGATGAAAGGATTTGAGGAGGCTTTCCAGGGAAGGAGCATGACGAATCTCCCGGCGACCTTGTCTGAGCAACTGGCGCGGTTGGGTGGAGATCGAGCGCTCGTTGTTCGGCTCCGGCAGGGGGAAACAGAAGCCATTAATACTGCATTGAAGCGGATTGGTGATCCGGAGGCTTCGAAAATTCTCAGGGCGCGCTTGATTGGTATTTTTGGGGATATTGTGAGTCCTGACGCCCTGGCCTTGCTCCTCGAGGTCTTTACATCCGAGGAGGAGGGAGCATTGCGGGCGGAGGCTTTGGGCGCTCTACACCGCTACCGTGATCCGCGGGTTACTGCTCAGGTTATCGCAGCCTACACCAAGCTTCCCGATGGATTGCAGACGTCTGCTCGGAGTCTGCTCACGGCGACTCCTTCGCGTTCCCGCGCTTTGATCGCAGCGATTGCCGCTGGGCGAATAAAAGGGGACGATTTTTCCCTCGCGGAAATCCGCAAGCTTGCCGCCCATGGGAATGCGGAGATCGACGCTTTTGTTGACAAGCGTTGGGGACGGTTACTCAAAGCCGCCACGGAAGAGAAAGAGACGGAGATCGGCAGAGTGAAAGCAGTGCTTGAGGCTGCCGAGGGAGTTCCGAAGAAGGGCGAAACCACCTTCGCCCAGCGCTGCGCCGGTTGTCATCTGATGTTCGGAAAAGGAGGGCGAATCGGTCCCGACCTGACCAGCTACCAAAGAACGGATCTCGATAGCATGCTGCTCGGGGTCATTGCTCCCAGTGCGGAGATTCGCGAGGGCTATGAGAACTCCGTGGTGAAGACAAAGGATGGCAGCGTCTACACCGGTTTTCTTGTCGACCAAGATAACCAAGTGGTTGTCCTGCGGGACGTCGCTGGGCAGAATCAGTTGATTAAGCGCTCGATCATAGAATCGACTGAGGTGATCGGAACTTCTCTCATGCCAGAGGGGCTTCTGGGCGGGCTGAGCGATCAGGAACTTCGAGATTTCTTTGCTTACCTGCGGAGTACAACACCTCCGTTTTAGTGTGCTGTCCCGCCGGGACTGCTAGGAATTTTCTTTTGGGGTGGGGCGCTTGGGGGCGCCTACTGCTAGGAATTACCGGAGCGGAGGGGGGTGAAAGGGGGGTGGTAGCCGATGACTGGCAAGCAGACGATGCACATCATCGTTTTATGAGGCACTTTCAGGCATTCACATGCGGTTCCGAACTCGTTCCGTCTTCTCGCACACAGCGATGCAACATGCGGCTTAGCTTGGAGGGATTCATGACAGGCCCAACTACTTCGCCATCTCCTGCT
>JAPKDJ010000050.1 GCA_026421245.1 Akkermansiaceae bacterium
GACCAGCGCGGACCACGCTGGCCACTCGCCATCGGTGCCCTCATCTCCGCAATTGAATTCAGCACCCTCCTCTGGCCAGGTTTCATCGAGCACCCACTCGCGATCCTCGCCATCACGGCCACCACCCTTTGTCTGTGTGCCGTCCCTTTCGCTCTTTCTTTTAGCCCACCCACTAGACCAACCTAGACGAACCATGAAATATTTTCTGTCCATCCCCCTTTCTCCCCTCTCCAATCCCCTCAAGCACCCCAGCGAAAAAGTGATTTCCTAGCAATAATAGTAATAGCAATTCTGTAATTATAACGGTTGTCAGGCTAGCGCGTTCCTTCCCCGCCCGACAACCCATCTCATCCAGCAATTATATGCCGCCCGTCAAACTCCGCCTCTTTTCCCCACTCTTCGCACTGCTCTCGACGGGCGGGGCGGCAAGAACCATCGACTTCAATCGCGATGTCCGTCCGATCCTGTCGGACAATTGCTTCGCCTGTCACGGGTTCGACGCCGCTTCCCGCAAAGCCGACCTCCGGTTAGACACTCGAGATGGGGCCGTTGCCGAGGTGATCGTGCCCGGTAAACCCGAGGCCAGCGAGCTCATCGCCCGCGTCAAATCGAGCGATCCCGATGAGGTCATGCCCAACCCGGAGTCGCACAAGAAGCCGCTCAGCCCCGAGTCTGTGGCGACCTTGGAAACGTGGATCCGCCAAGGGGCAGAGTGGGGCGACCACTGGGCCTTCATCGACCCGAAGAAGGAACCGGTTCCGAAAGATTCTTCCCCCATCGACCACTTCGTCGCCAAAGGCCTCGAAAAACACAGCCTCAGGATGTCGCCGTCGGCAGAGGCCCACACGATCCGACGCCGACTGGCCTTTGACCTCACCGGACTGCCGCCCACGCCCGAGCAGCTGGGAGTGGGTCTCGACCAGATGATCGACAACTTGCTCGCCTCGCCGCACTTCGGCGAACGCATGGCCATGTGGTGGCTCGATGGCGCCCGCTACAGCGATACCGACGGCTTCCAAGGGGACGCCACTCGTAGCAACTGGCCATGGCGCGATTGGGTCATCGACGCCTTCAACGCGAACATGCCCTTCGCCCAGTTCACCCTCGAGCAGTTCGCCGGCGACCTCCTGCCCGATGCCACCCCCGAGCAGATCCTCGCAACCTGTTTCCACCGCAACCACATGACCAATGGCGAAGGAGGACGCGACCCGGCCGAGTCGCGGGTGGACTACGTGCTTGACCGCACCAACACCACCGGAACGCTGTTTCTCGGGCTCACGCTCGGTTGCACGCAGTGTCACGATCACAAGTTCGATCCCGTCTCACAGGCCGACTACTACAGCCTCAGCGCCTACTTCGACAGCATCGACGAGGACGGGAAAGCCGGCGGGGGTGCGAAGCCCTACCTCGCCTACAAGTCGCCCTACGCCAAGCGAGCCGTCGAGGAGTCGAACATACTCCTCAAAGAGTCGAACGATTCGCTCGCCGCCCTTCGGCAATCGCGCCTTGCCCCGTTCGAAGGATGGCTCGCAGAACAGATCGACGCCGTGAGCGATGGATTCGTCGCCTGGCATCCCGTCACTCCCAAAGCGCTCGCGGCCAAGGAAGGCACTGCGCTCTCGCATGAGAAGGACGGTATTATTCAAGCGGGTGCCAAAATGCCCGAGCAGGACGACTACACGATCACCGTGAACACACCTCACATCCGCCGCGTCGCTGGCGTTCAATTGGAGGTGTTCCCCCACTCTTCGCATGTCGAAGGCAAGTTCTCGCAGGCCGCCGACGGCGAGTTCATCCTCACCAATGTGAAAGTTCGGGTCCGCCGCGAGGGCAGCACGCAAGTGCGCGACATCGCCCTGAGGAGGGCGGTTGCTGACGTCAACGGCAAAGGGCGGGACAGTAAATACAGCAACGTCAGCGGCACCCTCGACGACGACCCGCGCACCGGGTGGACCACTCGCACCCAGGCGTCGGACAAACCGCACCGCGCCGTGTTCGAACTCGAGGAGCCCGTAACCCTAAACGACGGCGAGTCGTTGGACATCGTGCTGATGCACCGCTCCCTCGAAGAACGGCAACTGATCGGCCGCTTCCGCCTGAGCTTCACCGATCAACGCGGCCACGCCGTGCGGGGTTTGGGAAAAATGCCGCTGGAGCAGCTCGCTGCCGGCGCCAAACCGGAAGGAAGTCTACGAACCCAACTGTTCGATCAGTTCCTCGAAGACGATGCCGAATACCGTGCCATCGCCGCACGCCACGCCGAGGTGAAACGTCAAAACGGCGAATTTAAGAAGGCGTCCGGCAACGTAAAAGTAATGGTTTTGGCCGAACGCAAGCAGCCACGCAAGACCCACATCCTCGAACGAGGGGTCTGGGACGCCCACCGTGATCAAGTGCATCCCGCCGTCCTGCCCGCCGTCCTGAAACGGGACGAGGTGAATGACCGTCTGGCGCTGGCGAAGTGGATCACCTCTGCTCAGAACCCGCTCACTGCCCGCGTGATCACCAACCAGATCTGGCAGCTCTTCTTCGGCGCCGGGCTGGTTCGCACACCCAACGATTTCGGACTGCAGGGCGAGACGCCAACCCACCCCGAACTCCTCGACTGGCTGGCGGTCGACTTTGTCGAGAGCGGCTGGGACGTCAAACACCTGGTGAAGACCATCGTGAGCAGCGCGACCTACCAGCAGACCGGCCTGGTATCTAAACAATTGCTAGAACTCGATCCCGAGAACCGCTTGCTCGCACGCGGCGCGCGCTATCGACTGCCGAGCTGGATGATCCGAGATACCATTTTGGCATCGAGCGGCCTGCTCAACCCCGCGCTCGGCGGTCCGCCAGTCTTCCCCTACCAGCCGCCCGGTATCTGGAGCGACCAGTTCATGGGGCGCTTCACCTACAGGTCCTCGCTCGGCCCGGCCGGCTATCGCCGTACCCTTTATGCCTTCTGGCGCCGCAGCAGCGCCCCGACTTTCCTCTTCGACAACGCCATGCGCCGCACCTGCGAGGTGACCCCACGCCGGACGAACACGCCACTGCAGGCGCTCACCTTGCTCAATGATCGCACTTCCGTGGAGGCGGCGCGTGCCTTGGCCAGGCTCAAACTCCACGATGTGTTCCTCCGGGTTCTCTCCCGCGCCCCGAGCGCCAATGAAGTCGCAATCTGTCACAGGGAATACGAACGGGCGCTCGCCTACTACAAAGACAATCCCGCGGAAGCCGGTGAGTTCTCTGGAGGTGGCGACGCCAAGCACGCCGCCATGACTCTGATCGCCAATCTCGTGCTCAACCTCGACGAAGCCATCACCCATGAATAAACCCTCCGGATTCCCAGCCATTTCGCGCCGCTATTTCCTGGGTCAGGGTGCCGGCGTCTCGCTCGGTGCGCTCGCTCTCGAGTCGCTGATGGCGAAAGTGCCGCTCGACTTCGCCCCGAAAGCGAAGCGCGTCATCTTCCTCACCCAGTCCGGCGGTCCATCACAGATCGAACTCTTCGACCACAAACCCGGCCTGATCAAAATGGCCGGACAGAAGCTCCCCGACTCGGTGCGCGGTGGCCAGCGCCTGACCGGCATGACCAAGGGGCAGCCACAATTGATCATGCCCTCACACACCCATTTCGAGCGCTACGGGAAGTCCGGCGCCACGATCGGCGAGTGGTTGCCGCACACCGCTTCGGTCGCCGACGAGCTGTGTTTTGTGAAGTCGATGGTCACCGACCAAATCAACCACGCGCCGGCGATGACCAAGTTCCTCACCGGCCACCACCTCACCGGCCGACCCAGCATGGGCGCATGGGCGAGCTACGGGCTCGGCAGCGCCAACAAGGACCTTCCCGACTATCTCGTCCTGCTGTCGAAGATGAAGCGCGGCAGCGACCAACCACTCTACGACAACTACTGGGGCAGCGGCTTCCTGCCCTCGGTCTATCAGGGCGTGAAGTTGCGCAACGCCAAAGAGCCCGTGCTCTATCTCAGAGATCCCGACGGCCTCCCCCGCCACTTGCGCCGCGGCATGCTCGACGGCCTCGGCGAACTCAACGCCATGCGCCTGCAGCAAACCGGCGACCCCGAAATCGAGACCCGCATCCGCCAGTATGAGATGGCTTTTCGCATGCAGGCCAGTGTGCCGGAGCTGACCGACATCAGCGACGAGCCCGAGTCTGTCTTCGATCTCTATGGACCCGACTCCCGCCGCCCCGGCAGCTACGCTGCCAACTGCATTCTCGCCCGCCGCCTCGCCGAGCGCGGCGTCCGATTCATCCAACTCTTCCACCCCGACTGGGACCATCACAGCCGCTTGAGAAGCTGGTGCACCGCGCGTTGCCGCGACACCGACCAACCGAGCGCCGCTCTTATCAAAGATCTCAAACAGCGAGGCCTACTCGAAGACACCCTCGTCATCTGGGGCGGCGAATTCGGTCGCAGCGTCGCCGGACAGGGCAAGTGGGACAGCCCCGATTGCGGTCGCGACCACCACCCGCGCTGCTTCACCATCTGGATGGCCGGCGCCGGCATCAAGCCGGGCATGAGCTATGGCAAGACCGACGACTTCAGTTACAACGTCGCCGAGAACCCCGTCCACGTGCGCGACCTTCACGCCACCGTGATGCAACAGCTCGGCCTCGATCACGAGCGCTTCACCTACCGCTTCCAAGGCCTCGACTTCCGACTCACCGGCGTCGAGAAGGCACGCGTGATAAACGAATTGTTGGTTTAGTCGATCAAGTAGCTCACCGCACTCTGGTGCTCTCATAACGGCGCGAAGGTTGCTCGGCCTGAGGATGGTTTTAGCGTTATTGGTGGGAGCGGCTACCGTCACGCGTGCAGAGACCCTGGGGAATTTCACCTACGAGTTGAAGGCTCCCGGCGAGAACCGCAAATGGGTATTCGCGGATGCGGAGGGCCTACGCCTCCCTTGCAAGAGCACCGCCACGACCGACATGTCGGGCAGCATCGTCACCGAGATCTAGAAAGTGGAGACCCACGTCGAATTGGACAAAACCTTATTCAAGGTGAAATAACTGTAGGGCGAACGCTCCGCTTGCCGAACCTACCAACCAGGTTTTCGAATCCTATCTGCCAAGCCCAGGCAGCCAGAGCGCACGCCCTACAATCCTAAAACCCACCCACGCTCCAACCTGCGCGATACGCCCGACGCAGCATCTTGTTAGCTTCGACACTGTTCGGAATGGCGAGCTTCTTGGCATCCCACTCGAGCAGGGTATCGGGATTCCTAATAGCGACCGTTCCGAGTAGGATCGCCTCCGTCATCGGACCGGTCTGCTCGAAGTAGGATTCGTTCTTCGCCTCCCCGTGCACCGCGTCGCAGAAATGATGATAGTGGTTGCGTGGATCCAGCTTCGGCGGATGTACTTCCTTGAACGTATCGGCAGGAATGAGAATGGGCATCTGGCCGTTTGGCAGGATCATGACGCCCTTCGTTCCAATCACCATCGCCGACTCCGGCGGATAGGGTTTCCCCGAGAAGAGCGCCTGCACCTCCTCCGGCGGGTAGATGAGACCATCGAACCACTCCACCGTGATCTCGTCCTTCTCGGTCATCTTTGTCCCCGGAAACGTCCACGTGATGTGATCGCTTTGAGGCCAGGTGTCGCCCTGCCGAACCTTTGATTTCTTCCACGACTCCTGCACCTTCGCGATCATCGTCTTGGGCGCGGTCAGCCCAAGCGCCTTCCAAGTGGCATCGAAGACATGACAACCAATGTCGCCCGACCACCCCGTTCCAAAATCAATCCACGAGCGCCACTTGGCAGGATGGTAGATGTTCGGCGCATAGGGACGCACCGGAGCCGATCCGGTCCAGAGATCCCAGTTGAGATGCTCCGGGGCCGGCAGCGGATCCTTCGGTCGCGGACCGACGAACCGGTAGGACTCGATCGCGCCGGGGCGATTCGAACAGAGCACCACGCGCTTGATCTTACCGATGACGCCCGCCTTGATGTGATGAATGAACGTCCGGTCGCCGCCCCCTGAGGCAGCCTGCGTTCCGAGTTGCGTCTTCACGCCCGCCTTGCGAGTCGCTTCGGTGAGGAGACGGACCTCCGCCACATCATGACAGAGCGGCTTCTGGCAATAGACGTGTTTACCGGCGGTCACCGAGCTGTAGGCGATCGAGAAGTGCATGTGATCCGGGACCGCAACGTTGACCGAGTCGACCTTGTCGCCCTCCTTCGCCAACAACTCCCGCCAGTCGGAATAAGTCCGTGCCTCAGGCGCAAGTTTGGCGGCTGCGGCAAGATGCTTGGAATCGACATCGCAAATCGCGACGACTTTTGTCTTCTTGTGGGAGAGAAAGTTCTTCAGATCGTTGTGTCCCATTCCCCCCACTCCAATGCAGGCATGTTGTCCCCTACCGTTGAGATTGGCGGCCCTGGTCAGGGCAGGTGCTGCAAGGGCAGCCCCGGCGGCGGTCTGGAGAAAGCGGCGACGAGTGGTGTTCATGATTATTTGTAGATTCTTAATTTGAACCCAGCGGGCTCCACGTGACGAGGGAATTATATGGCGATCTGGACAGGTAACCGGGCTGCTCTCAAACGATCGTAACTTATCGTTCGAGATCGCCTCCTCACTTCGTATTTACTCAGAGGCTACTTTCTCCCCTCTCCGATCCCTTAGACGACGCCCTCAAACGATCCTCCCAAAAAGAAAATTCCTAGCAGTTCACAGTCACCCGCTCCAGATAATCAAGGTCAGAACTGGCATGAACACCGCCGCGTATCGCGTTTATCCAATCCGAGCTGCACACCTGAGCAGAAAGCCAAGAAAGAGCCTTCGGCTCGAATTTTAAACATCCGGCAGCGGCGACACCAGACTTGTCGAATGTTCCCGAGATCATTAATCTTAAAAAATCAACTTGAACGTTCTCGAAAAATCGAAGCTGCAATCGATCCTGACGATAGTGTGCCTATCGGTCGTCCTTGGAGTTCTGCCTGGAGTTGCCGCGATTCAGAATTTTTCTGCCGAGGATACGACAGTCACCGCCGGTGTACCGGTGACTCTGATTTGGGAGGTCGACCCTGCTGAGAGTTCGCTGTTGATCACACCGGCGATTGGCAACGTGACCGATCACACCGTCGATGGGATCGGCAGCCTGGTGCTCGATCCGGGGCCGACGAGCACAATCACTTACACTCTGTCGAGCGATGGCCCGATGGGACAAGACAGCGCTACGCTGACCATTAGCGTTGGTCGCCCTCCAACGATCCCGAGTTTTTCCGCTGAGATCGACCTAGAGAGTCCCAAACTCAGACGGTTCCTCTCCTGGGAAATAGATGACGCGAGCGTTGCGGAAATCTCTCCGGGCATCGGCCGCGTGCCAATCTCAGGAATTGGATACTACCAGATGGTGCCTGCCGGGTCGCGGTGGGAATATCTAGACGATGGATCGGATCAGGGGACTGCTTGGACGGCATTGGAGTTTGACGATGGATCGTGGAAATCGGGACCTGGCGAACTCGGCTATGGTGAACACGATGAGGCGACCGTGGTCGGTTTCGGTGACGTCATCAGGGAGAAATATATCACCACCTACTTCCGGCACAGCTTCACTCGATCTGCAGTCGACGCAATCGAGCAGCTGCGTCTCAGCATCCGCTACGATGATGGCGCGGTCGTCTACTTGAACGGGAGCGAGATCGGGCGTTTTTACTTACCCGAGGGGGAGATCTTACACACGACCCAAGCGCTGGGCGATGTGCCTGGAGATGCAAATGAATATACTTTCGCAAATGTTCCGCCGGAACTATTGCGAGAGGGGAACAATGTCTTGGCGGTCGAGATCCACCAGTCGCGGCCAGGGAGTAGTGACATGAGTTTTGACCTGATGTTGGAAGGATGGGTGAATGGCAATCTGGCGGTGGCACCGACTGCGAACACGACCTACCTCCTGAGCGCCAGCAATGAATTCGGAACGACGGGTGCGGCTGCAAACGTAGTGGTTTCATCGCGGCCGTTTGTCGCCTATTCTTTTGAGTTGGCGACTGCGGAAGATTCGACGGGAGAGACGACTGCGATCGCCGCAGGCGCTGCCCCTCCGCAGCTCGTTCCGGGGAGGATCGGCGCTGGTGCGTTCAGGTTTGGCGGCGAGGGAGAACTACGCCTCGCCGGAGAACTTTCGACGCTTGGCATTGGGAACTCGTCAGCCGGTCTGTCAATCGGCTTGTGGATGAAAGCGGATGCCTCGACGCTCGAGGACACGGTGCTTCTCGATGCCGGAATCGAATTTTCAAAAGAGGCGGCGGCAGGGGGATCTGCTCTCACCATTGAGCTTCCAGATAGTGAGATTCTAGTGCCGGACGTTTTCGATGGCACTTGGCACCACGTGCTACTCACCGCTAATGATGGCACGGTGCAGGTTTTTCGTGACGGGGAGCTAGCGGTAACATCACCCTTCCTTGATGACGGGTTCGAATTTCCGGACGAATGGGTTCTCGGAGGAACGGCAGGCGGTTCGGATCGCTTCGTGGGCGCCCTCGACGAGTTTGTAGTTTTCGATCGCGCGCTCAGTGAGGCGGATGCCCTCTCGCTTCTCACCAATGGTGTGACCGAGTTCTTTTTACCAAGGATCTTGCAGTTCGAGGCTGATGACCTAAGCGTCGCTCCCGGGGCGGAGGTCGAGTTCAAGTGGTTCGTGGTCGATGCCGACGGCATCGAGTTGGATCAGAGGGTCGGTGCGGTCAGTGCGAGTGGGGAAACGAGTATCGCTTTCGGCGCGACGACGAAGTTGACACTCTCAGCGAGCAATTCCCAAGGGACACGGAAACGGAGTCTCATAGTCACGACTGGAGCACTGCCAAAGGTTTTGCGGTTCCGGGCATCGCCAGACACGCTGCCCGCAAGCGGAGGCCGCGCCGACTTGGAGTGGCAAGTTTCTGGTTCGACCAGTGTCTCGCTCGATCGTGGGATCGGTGCGGTAGGCACGAGTGGGAGCCTTGAAATTTCGCCGAACTCGTTTTCGAGTTACGTCTTGACGGCGAGCAATGATTTTGGCGTCACGACTGCCAATACGAGCGTGGCGGTTTCCGATGAGCCAGGTGGGGCGCCTTGGACGATGGTAGTGATTCCGGACACCCAGCATTACACGGACAATGTCGCGAATGCGCCGATCTTCACCGAGATTACCCGCTGGATTGCAGAGCACCGCGAACATCACAACATCCGCTTCGTGCTGCAACTCGGTGATCTCGTCGAACACAACACCACCGCCGAGTGGGATCGCGCCAGGACGAGCATGGCGGAACTCGACGGGAAGGTTCCGTATGCCTTGACGACAGGCAACCACGACCTCGGTCCCGGAGGCAAAGCATCGGACCGCACGGGTGAGTTCAACCTCGCCTCGCGCTTTGGTGCGGGAAGTCCGTATGCGTCACAATCGACCATGGGCGGATTCTATCCCGAGATCAGCAACCCCGACTACCGGGAAAGTTCTTACCATACTTTCCACGCGAACGGTCACGACTACCTCGTGCTGGCGCTTGAGTGGGCGCCGCGCGACCCGGTTGTGGCGTGGGCGAACCAGATCGTCTCAGAGCATCCAAACCACCGTGTGATCCTCGTGACGCACGTCTACCTGACCGAGAATAATTCTGTCTGGAGCGGTGGAGTCGGTGTGGGCGAAAACAACGGGCGCGATCTCTGGGAAAAACTCGTCAGCCGCCACGAGAATTTTTTCCTGACGACAAACGGTCACTTTTTCTCTCTCGGTTATCTGGAAAGTGCCGGCGCGATGGGCAACGCCGTCCACCAGATCTTATTCAATGCGCAGACCGATGCGAACGGAGGTGACGGCTGGATCCGTTTGTTGGAGTTCGGCGGCGGCGGTCAGACCGTAGCAGTGAAGACTTTTTCTCCGTATCGTAAAGCACTGGGGCTAAGTGCCTGGCGAACCGATCCGGCAAATCAGTTTACGCTTGGACTCAGCTCTTTTCCGGTTGTCGATAGCGATGGCGACCTGATGCCGGACGGATGGGAATCAGCTCACGGCCTAGATCCCAATGATCCGGACGACGCGCAATCAGATCCGAACCGCAACGGTCTAAATAACGTAATGGAATACGTGTTCGCCCGTCGGCCATTCTCACCAAACAACGATCGCGGTGAGCGGCCTTGGTCGGTCGAGCAGGCTGTTGGCGGCCGCACGAGAATCACGTTTCGGCGGTGGATCCCCGGGGCGGCCCAGCTCGTCTACTCGGTCGAGAAATCGAATGACTTGCAGATCTGGCGACCGGATCCCGGTGACGGATCTATCTTCCAAGAAGTGTCAGCCGCCGGCAATGGTGACGCTAGTGAGACGGTGGTCGTCGAGGACGTCGAGGACGTCGAACCCGGTAGCCGGGGCGTGTTCTACCGACTTCGTGTTTCGCGGGAATTTTAAAATTTTCGATCTCTCTTTGATCAGATATTCTATTGCCAAAGGGCCCGGTGTCTCGAAAGTAGTCAGTCGCACCAGGATGCCGGAGAGATCCCCCTCGGCCCCCTAGCAGACCATCAAAGAATGGATCCCCGATGACGAGCCGGATCTGAATGGATTCAACCAAACGAGAACCTCATCCGAATCGGAGTCCGCCCCCTTCAATTCAAAGCGCCGCCTGGCACCACAAAGAAATCCCCCTCGGCGACGGCCGCGTTCTGGTTCTCGAAGAGAACCTGACTCCGCTCGATGAGATCCCAAAGATCCGCCGCCAAAACAATCCTTGGCATGGCGGGAAGGAGGCCTACGCTCTCGGATCATGAATTTTCTCCGACGCCTTCCAACAGCCCACCCAAAAAGAAAATTCCTAGCAGTATTACTGAAATGATAAACATTGGTTTATTTATACTAAATCTAATTTCTAAAACATGGAGAATTCATGTGAAAGGGAATGTTAACCTTTCGAAGGGGGTGATTGGTTTCTGGCATGGCGATATGATTCCTTGTTGGTATTTATTTAGAAAACAAAGTCCATGTGCACTTGTCAGCCAAAGTAAGGACGGGGAACTCCTAACAAAGATACTTACCATGTGGAGCTTCAACGTGGTGCGTGGTTCTTCATCAAAAGGAGGAAGCGAGGCATTAGATAAAATGGTGCTGTTAGCAAAAGAAAATGTTCTCTTGATTGCTCCTGATGGCCCTCGGGGGCCAGCTCTCAAAATGAAACCAGGAATTGCGGTGGCTGCACAAAGGGCACAAGTCCCCGTTTATCTTATAAAAACAAACATGTCCTTCTTTAAGCAATTTTCAAAATCATGGGACCATTTCAAATTGCCTCTGCCTTTTTGTAAAATCGATATGGAGATTAATGGTCCATATATTATTGAAAGTGACGCAAGCAAAGAAGATATAAATAAATTATTAGTAACTTTCGAGGGGATCATTTCATGAACTAAATTCTCTCGAAATCACTTTCTTCAATTGTTGGTTTTTGTAATTACTTATATACCAATCCAATTCCTGATATTCATATATATTAGGATGTGCTAGAAACACTCATTGGGAATCTGAAAATTGGCGGCGCTGGCAAAATTTCATTTGCTGTTTTTCTTGCGCACCCCCCCTTCCCCTTTCCAACGACGCCTTCCAGCAGCCCCCAAAAAGTAAATCCCCAGCAGTCACACCGCCTCAGTCTCCCTCTTCCCCTTTGCGGTTTTCGAACCCGCAGAGCTCACCTGGCGGATTCAATATGGAAGCTCGCCGGTTTGAATCCAAGGGGGGCTGAAACTATTCTGTCGGGAAAATACCAAATCAGAAACGCCTAGAATGATGATCCTGATGCGAGATGTCATCTTTCTTCAGCGCCGTCTTGTTCGGCATTTCCCGATCCGTTCAAGAGCTCAGGTTTGTCTAGCTTTTCAAAAGCTTTATTCGGAGATTCAGGCCAGCGCTTCCGAAATCACCGCCCACAATTCCCAAGGTGACCTTTTCAAGAAAGGCCCGGCTCCCCATCGCCCGCACAATTACGCTCCTGCTGCTCGTCCAAATCTGAGGCGCTGCGGATCGAACACATCTCTCCCGCGTCTTCCATCGAACCAACAGATGCCGCTTGTAAACCAGCGGGCAGCAGCGCATCCTTATCAGTCTGATCGCAATGAAAACACTCATCTTCCCGACAATCCTCCTCCTATCCGTCTTCACCACCACCGCCGCGCCGAAAAAATTCGCCAGCGAGGTCATCACGAAAGAAACACCAGGCCAGCAGGTCTCGGTCGAAATCGACATCACCGGTGCCACGCAGCTGTTCCTCGAAGTCTCCGATGGTGGCGACGGATCCGGGCACGACTGGGCCGATTGGATCGAACCGCGCCTGATCGCGGCGGATGGAAAAGAGAAACGGCTCACCGAACTGAAACCAGCGAACATAGACAGCCGTGCAAGGGTTGGGAAAAACCAGAACGACGGTCAACTTAAGGTCAACGGGAAAGAATACGCCGACGGCATCGGCACTCATTCGCCGTCGAGGATCAGCTTCAACCTGCCAGTTGGTTACACCACCTTCCGCGCCATCGGCGGTCTTGACGCTGGAGGAATCGATCAATCCGGCAGCAAGCCGAGCGTCCAATTCCGCGCCTACACGGATCCTAAAGCGCACTCCGTCGAGAACCTGCAGATTAAACTCCCGGCGGGATTCGAGGCCGAGAAACTTTACGACGTCAATCTCGCCACCGAAGGTTCATGGGTCGCACTGTGTGTCGACGGCAAAGGCCGGCTGATCGCGTCGGACCGGCAAGGCGCGCTCTACCGGGTCGTGGTTCCTCCCATCGGACAAGAGAACGCCAAAGCAAAAGTCGAAAAGTTGCCAGTCGAAGTCGGCAAAGCCAACGGCTTGCTCGAAGCTTTCGGCAGCCTCTACGTCGTCGGCATCGGGAAGGGAAAGTCCGGCCTGTTCCGCCTGACGGACACGAACGGCGATGACCACTACGATAAAGTCGAACACCTAATGTCGCTCGCGGTTGGCAGCGACCACCACGCCCACGCTGTCATCCTCAGCCCGGATAAAACGCGGCTTGTCATCCTGTGCGGCAACAGCACCGACATGCCGGACGAGATCGCCGCGCGCCACATCCAATTGCAAAAAGAAGACCACCTGCTGCCGCGCAGCACCTACTACGGGCACAACACCAATCGCATGGCGCCCGGCGGCTTCGTTGTTTCTTGCAAACCGGACGGCAGCGATCGCCACATCCTCTCCGCGGGCTTCCGCAACCCATATGACATCGCCTACAACCGCCACGGCGACTTGTTCACCTTCGACGCCGACATGGAATACGACGTCGGTGGTCCGTGGTACCGGCCGTCGCGCGTCAATCACTGCATCAGCGGCGGTGAGTTCGGCTGGCGCTTCGGTGCAGGAAAATGGCCTGACTACTATCCAGACTCGGCCGGCTCGGTCTGTGACATCGGCCGCGGCAGCCCGACCGGCGTGGCCTTCGGCTACGGCGCGAAGTTTCCGGCGAAATACCAAGAAGCGCTCTACGTGCTCGATTGGACCTACGGGAAAATCTACGCCGTCCACATGAAGGAGAATGGCGGGAGCTACACTGGCGAGTTCGAGGAGTTCATCGCCGGCCGCGCGCTGCCAGTTTCGGACATCGTCATCCGTCCACAGGACGGCGCAATGTATTTCATCGCTGGCGGCCGCCGCAGCAAGAGCTCGCTAATACGTGTCACTTACACTGGCGATGAACCGACCGCGCCGGCGAAAATCTCACCGCTGGACAACCAGGAGCGCAAGCTGCGTCACGAGCTCGAATCACTTCATGCAGAGCCCCGTCCCGGAACCGTCGCCAAGGCGTGGCCTCACCTATCGCACGTCGACCGTGCGGTGCGATTCGCCGCCAGGACAGCGGTGGAGCACCAAGCCGCCAACGGCTGGGCTGCACTCGCCAAGGGCGAGGCCAACCCGGTGGCAGCCATCGAAGCAGCGATCGCCCTCGCGCGCACTGGAGACAAGAAGGACCAGGCTGCCCTACAGAAAAACCTAGCGAAAATCAATTTCTCCAAGCTGGCGAAGGAACAGCAACTCGACTTTCTGCGCGCCTACAGCCTGATCTTCATTCGCCTCGGTGCGCCCGACAACGCTTCGAAGAACAAGCTCGCAGCCCAACTGTCCCCCCACTACCCGGCGAACGACACCGACCTCGACCGCGAGCTCTGCCAGATGCTCCTCTATTTGAACGCTCCGGGCGGAGTGACGAAATCGGTTAATCAATTGCTCACCGCCAACACCCAGGCCGACCAGATGTTCTATTCGTATCACCTGCGCACCATCAGAGACGGCTGGAACGACGCCGACCTACGCGCTTACTTCAGCTGGATCCAGTCCGCCGAGGCCAACAGCGGCGATTACACCGGAGGCAGTCACTTCAATAATTTTCTCAAGATGGTGCGCAAAGAAGCGACCGCCCGCCTCACCGAGCCACAGAAGGCCACCATCAAGGAACAACTCGCCGCCAAAACGGATAACCCAGCGCCTGCACCCCCCCCGAGGAAGCACGTGCGCAACTGGACCGTCGCCGAACTAAAACCAAAACTCGGGCGCGTCGAGACTGGGCGCTCGTTCATCCGGGGCAAGACACTCCACCAACAGCTCTGCGCCACCTGCCACCTGTTCAAAGGTAAAGGCGGGGCGCTCGGACCCGACCTGAGCTCGATCGGCAACAAATACGACTACACCGCGATCCTCACCGAGATCATCGAACCGTCGAAAGTCATCTCCGATCAACACGCCGCGGTCACCCTGACACTCAAAGACGGCAGCGCGATTTTCGGGCGCGAGGTCGGGGGCGACGACGACACGCTCAACATGGCGACCAACCCGCTCATGCCGGACGAAGTCAAAGTCGTCAAGAAAGCCGACATCGCCGAGCGCAGCGTCTCCCCGATTTCGCTGATGCCACCAACTTTGCTCAACACGATGACCGAGGAGGAAATCCTCGACCTCATCATGTATCTCGCCTCCGGCGGCAACGTCGCCCACACCGCCTTCCAGCAATAGAAAAAGTGGTGGGAGCCCAACCCAATCCGGCAAGTAAGCAAAGGAAGAGTAAAATCGGTTTCCGTTTCATGACGGCCCGCCTGTCACCGTATGGATCCGGTCGTGCGGAAACTTTTGTAATTCACCGTTGAAATGGTATGTCTCTCTTCGCGGGTCAGGTGGGTATCTCTCATTTGTCACAGGTCCAGTTTTTGGAGGCGAAACCAGTGCTGATGAAATCAGCTCCTAGGCCCGCACTTTAAACCAACCGGGGTACTTCCGGTTTGAATCCAAGAAGCTAGAAAAAACGCCGCCTCTGTCTTTCTGACAAGATCTCCCTAGGATTCTGAAACCGCCGATGAAACAATTTAGTGAAAACATATTAACAATAATGGTGATGGCTATGATAGCCTCGGGCATTACCCCTGCCAATGGGCATGGAGATCTACATATGCTCATCTCAAGGCTGGATGAGGAGATTGCTCGTAATCCGTCCAATCCAGAAAAACGGCTGGAGCGTGCCATCCTACTTTGCCAACACGGAAGCCACGACAAAGCTCTTGCTGATCTAAAAGAAGTGGGAAAGTTGGCGCCAAAGCGTCATGAGCGCCATTACGTGGCGGCAAGGGTTCACATGAGCCAAGAGAAATGGGAATTGGCTAAATCAGCATTGAATCAGCATATTTTGGCTCTTCCCCAGCAGAGTAAATCCTACTTCCTCCGTAGTCAGGTTCAAATTAAGCGAGGCAAGCCGAGTGATGCCGTGGCAGACATGAATCAGGCGATCAAACTCCATTCGCCAGCTCCATTAAACTATTATCTACACCTCATCCAGATTCAGGAAAGGCGGGGCCAAGTTGATGAGGCTATTGCTGTCTGTGATCACGCACGTAAGTCATTGGGTGACTTGCCTAACATCATGATGATTCAAGCGCGTTTATTGCGTGGGGGGAGGCGCATTGAGGAAGCATCTCAGATTTATGCGCAGATAAGAAAAAAAACTCCTAGCCTTACTTTCAGCGTGTCTTTGGAGGAAGCCCAAATGTGGGAAAAAACGAATCCCCAAAAATCCCTGAGCCTACTGATCCAAGCCGAATTAGTCTGGAACACCTATTCCAAACGTAAGCGTGACCGAGCGCCCATGCAAAAACTTCACAAAGAACTGATCACAAAAAAACAGTTTTTAACAAGATGATGAAAGCCCCTATCGAAAAATTAATCTTACTCATATTACTAATTCCATTACAACTCTTGGCAACAAACTTCGTTGAAAAACAAAGTTTGGATTGGAGCATGCTCCATATCACGGATGGTGTTGACCCTGCGGCCGCCGACACTGATTTCAACACCACTTGGCATAACCCGACATCCGGCGGCTATGTGGGCACTACATACGATGGGCTTGCTTTTACGGGTGGCCTGCCATCCCCTTTCAGGTATGGCGGAGTCAATGGTCTGACAGGGGGGACTGTCCTTACCACCCCACCGTCAGGACTTCGATACACGAGCTACTTTTACAAAGTCATCGATGCTGGTAATGGTGCTGAGAATATCAAGCTCTCCCTCCTGGCGGACGATGGTGCTTTTGTTTACCTTAACGGACAACTCATCGCCAGAGACGGCGTTTCAGATCCAGATACGTTTACCAACCTGTCTTCTCCCGGGAATGAATCTGATTATTCTAATTTGACAATAATCGATAACGCCACTCTTCAGCCAGGTCTTAATCTTCTCGCTATTTCCGTGCACCAGACCAGTAGCCGCAGTAGCGACTTGGGCTTTGATCTCGAACTTAACGGGGACCCCGTCCTGGCCGATGAAAATTCTAGCGACTGGGCCATTTTGAATACTATCGATCCGGCTGGTGATGGCTATGATCCTGTGACAGGCCATCCCTCTCAAACTGCGGATGCCGATTTTGATGCCACGTGGAAAAATCAGACATTTGGAGGCTACACAGGGGTTGCCTATGATGGCCCCAGTTTCACCACTGGCCAGCAGGCGCCTTTCGCTTACGGCGACATCGACGGCATTCCATCGCCCAACACCGTGTTAACGACACCAAGCTCAGGGTCTCGACATACCGAATACTTTCTCAAAGAGATTGATGGAGGCACAACTGGATTTAACAAGGCCACCTTCACAGTCCTCGCCGTTGACGGAGCTTTCATTTACCTCAACGGAAATCTCGTAGGAGTAGTTGGCGACTTACCTAATGAGGCAAGTCAGGACACTTGGTCTAAACTTACAAGTAGCGTCGGATCAGAAACGACATTCCACACATTTACGGTGAAGGGATCTGGAATAATCCAGCCTGGCATTAACCTCCTTGCGGTATCAGTGCATCGCCACTCAACCTCCTCCCCCGACCTCGGGCTTAGCCTCAAAGTTATAGGTCAGAAAATTATCGCGCCCACCTTCGAGCGCGGCCCTTACCTTCAATCAGCTCGCCACGACCGGATGACACTGCGTTGGAGCACGACTGAGGAGAGCAGCAGCGTAGTTCGTTATGGTGATTCACCCACCAATCTGACTCAGATCATGACCATTAACGACAGTGCCACAGACCATGTCGTAACGTTGACTGGTCTCACCGCTGCTACTCAGTACTATTATCAGATCGAAAGCTCGAACCTCGGTGGCACCATCACCCAGGGAGCGACAGTGGGCTACTCCTTTCTTAGCGGGGACCCCGTCCTGGTCGATGAAAATTCTAGCGACTGGGCCGTTCTGAATACTATCGATCCGGCTGGCGACGGCTATGATCCTGTGACAGGCCATGCCTCTCAAACTGCGGATGCCGATTTTGATGCCACGTGGAAAAATCAAACATTTGGAGGCTACACAGGGGTTGCCTATGATGGCCCTAGTTTCACCACTGGTCAGCAGGCGCCTTTCGCTTACGGCGACATCGACGGCATTCCATCGCCCAACACCGTGTTAACGACACCAAGCTCAGGGTCTCGACATACCGAATACTTTCTCAAAGAGATTGATGGAGGCACAACTGGATTTAACAAGGCCACCTTCACAGTCCTCGCCGTTGACGGAGCTTTCATTTACCTCAACGGAAATCTCGTAGGAGTAGTTGGCGACTTACCTAATGAGGCAAGTCAGGACACTTGGTCTAAACTTACAAGTAGCGTCGGATCAGAAACGACATTCCACACATTTACGGTGAAGGGATCTGGAATAATCCAGCCTGGCATTAACCTCCTTGCGGTATCAGTGCATCGCCACTCAACCTCCTCCCCCGACCTCGGGCTTAGCCTCAAAGTTATAGGTCAGAAAATTATCCCGCCCACCTTCGAGCGCGGCCCTTACCTTCAATCAGCTAGCCACGACCGGATGACACTACGGTGGCGCACGACTGAGGAGAGCAGCAGTGTGGTTCGTTATGGCGATTCACCCACCAATCTGACTCAGACCATGACCATTAACGACAGTGCCACAGACCATGTCGTAACGTTGACTGGTCTCGCCGCTGCTACTCAGTACTACTATCAGATCGAAAGCTCGAACCTCGGTGGCACCATCACCGAAGGAGCGACAGCGGACTACTACTTTAAAACTTACCCAACCCCAGGAACTCAAGCTCCTACCAGACTTTGGGTCATTGGCGATAGCGGGACTGGTAATTCGAATCAGATGAATGTCTATAATGCTTACCGTGCTCGCACGGCAACAGCGCATACCGATGCTTGGCTGATGCTGGGAGACAATGCCTATAAAAACGGTTCGGATGAAGAATTCCAAAGGGCGGTATTTGATGTTTACCCAGAGCTTTTGCGTAATACCACGATGTGGTCTTGCATAGGTAACCACGAAACTTATACCAGTAATGGGGATCCGTATATTGACATTCATAGCTTCCCTACGGCTGGTGAGTGCGGCGGAGTGGCTTCGGGAAGTGAACATTACTACTCTTATGATCACGGGAATATTCACTTCGTTTGTCTCGATTCTATGACCTCAAACGCCTCAGATCTTCCCGGATCAGGAGGGATGGTCGATTGGTTGGAATCGGATTTGCAAGCGACCGACAAAGACTGGATCATCGCCTATTTCCACCACGGCCCCTACAGCAAGGGATCGCACGATTCAGATACGGAAGCGCAACATATTATAGTGCGAAGATACATGACGCCTTTGTTAGAGGCCTATGGTGTGGATATGGTTCTTTCAGGACACAGCCACACCTATGAACGCTCGATGTTGGTGAACGGTCACCATAGTAATATGACTGCGGATGACTCAACCAGCAGCACTTTCAACTACAGGATGCACGCCATCGACAATGGCAATGGCAGTGATTTGGGGAGCGTTGACGGAAGTGGTCAGTTTGTAACTGATGGGGGAGACGGTAGTTACCGTAAGGAACTTGGATCGACTCAGTCAGGAACCATTTATTCGATCTGCGGTGCTAGTGGAAAACTTAATGATTGGTCTGGCGGGTATAGTGACACAGTGAACCCTGTGCCTCACCCAGTATTTGTAGTCAACTTAAGGGCGCTGGGCTCGATGATCATTAATGTGGATGGTGATATCTTAAATGCCCAGTATCTCGACGATCAGAATGTGGTGCGAGACGACTTCACCATAGTAAAGCCGGCTAGTGGGAGTGTTCAAGCAGCCTCTGTTTCAGAGATCGCTCCTGTGGGGACTTCTGTTGCGACGGTGAATGCAAGTGGTAGCGGAACGCTGGACTACTCCATTATCGAAGGCAACGAGGCCGCCATGTTTGCAATCGATAGCAGCACGGGTGAAGTAACAAGCTTGGCTCTATTTGACTTCCAGATGGAAAAAATTTACAATTTGACCATTGGAGTTACTGATGATGAGGTGGCGGTCGATCCTGTCTTGGTTACAGTGAACGTCCTCATTCCCCTTGTTGCCATCGATGACAGCACAATCACGGTGGAAGGGTTCAGCACATTATTAATTGAGGTGCTAAGCAATGATCTCTTAGGCCAGGGGGAGGCGTTATCAATTACTGGATTTACCCAACCTGCCAATGGAGTTGTGGTTGATAATGGTGATGGGACACTCACCTACACACCCAATGCTTCTTACACCGTCTCTGACACATTTTCCTACACGGCCAGTAATGGCACCGGCAGTGATGACGCCGTGGTTTATATTAAAACGACCCAGTTAGCTGATGATCTCGTGGCTTACTACGATTTCGAAGACAACCTCAACGACACATCGGCATCGCCGAACGTTAATGATGCGTCGATAGGGGGAGGTGCGCCAACGTATATCACAGGGCGGTTTGCTAAGTCGCTCTCACTTGACGGTGTTGGCGACTATGTGACCTTGGGCTCGCCGACGGATTTAAACTTCGGCACGAGCACCGATTTCTCCGTTAGTTTCTGGTATCGGACGAGCGCGGGCCAGGCGCGCGATCCCGTCATCATCAGTAACAAAAACTGGGGCAGCCGAAAGAATCCTGGCTGGCAAGTGGAAGCTGCTGCTGAGAATGGAGCTGACGACTTAGGCCTCCAAGTGGGGGATGGCTCGGCTCCAGTATACGGCTCGGCAGTCGATCTCAACTTCGATCAATGGTATTTCGTAGCGGCCAATTTTAAACGAGGCCAGACCATGGACCTCTATGCGGATGGCGTGAAGAAAAGCAGCACGGACATCTCGGGTCTTACTGGAACACTCGATGCTCTCGCGACCAACATTGGTCAGGATGGAACGGGAACCTACTCTGACTTCACGCTGATGGATATCGATGACCTTGCGATCTGGCGTCGTGCGATCACCTCGGCCGAAGTCACTAAAATCTTCGAAAGCGGCCAGCAGGGAACCACCCTGAAACAACTCATCGATTTGACCAATCCTAACCAGGCACCCGAAATCGCGGATCAAAGTTTTGATACGGCAGAAAACGTTTCCAACGGAACTGCCGTAGGAACCGTGGTTACTACCGATGCTGACGCCGGGGATACTCTGAGCTATGTGATTACCGCTGGAAATGGAGATGGTGAATTTGCCATCAACAGCCGTACCGGAGCCATCACCACTGCCGCTGCAATTGATTATGAGATGATCAACCAATACACATTAACCGTGACGGTGTCGGATAGTGGACTGCTTACGGCCACCGCTAGCATTACCGTTAACATTACCGATGTCCTGGGAGATGACAGCGACTCCGATGGGCTTGATGACGCATGGGAAATCACCCACTTCGAAAATACGAGTTCTCAAGCAGGGAATGATGATGCCGATGGTGACGGACTGAACGCGTTTCAAGAGATGGTCTTTGGCGGCGACCCCACCGCGAACGATTCAGGGCAACAACCCGCGCAAAGTAGTATCGTTGATGATAATGGCACACCAAAGGTGAAGTTTCGTTTTCGCCGACCACAGAACCATGCCGAACTGGGGCTGATTTACGAATTTCAGACGTGTAACGATCTGAAAGCTGCCAGTTGGGTGACGAGTGGTAGTGCCCCTAACAAGGTTGTTCAGGAGGGGAGTAACGAATGGCTGACTTACTTGGTCCCCGTGCCGACTGGAGCTGAGGCACAGATATTCTTTCGCTATCGCGTGACGATCCCGGAATAGGCTACGGTCTGTTCTGGGATATGTCTTTTTCTTTTCATGAGCGTCATAGGCCGGGTTGACGCCGGGGACTCTCATAACAGATGGTTTAAATTTTGGCGAGCACGCCAAGAGCACTTCGCCGGATAGCAGAAGATAATGAGGCGGATGACCCCAGGGTAGCCATCGCCGCCTCCGACCAGTACAATAAGCTTGCCGGGGACTACGCTCCCGAGAAGCACCAGATCACCCTGGACGCCGAGATCATCGTGACCATCGGAGGGAATGCCTAAAAGCAGGACTAGCGCGACACCGGGGCCTATCCCGCCTCCACCAACCGAACACACCCAAAAAGTGGAAATCGTAGAGCCTGAGAGCTCTACGCAATGCACAGGCACCACGCAGAAGGGCAAACCATGTAAAAATCGAACAAACGATACTAGTGGCAAATGCCACCACCATCGTTAAGCACCCCCCTTTCTCCCCCTCCGCTCCGGTCCAAGGGCGGCTTCAGAGCCCTCCCGCCAAAAGCAAATTCCTAGCAGCCAGCCAGCGATATCTGTCCAAACACTTGCGAGGAGGAAATTCTCCGAAAGCTGCAACTTTCCACTGCTACGGAATCAAAACCCCAAACGGTAGGTTTACCAAAGAATAGCCCAAATTGCCCTTTTCGAGGTGAAATCTGGCTCTTCCCGATGATTGGTGAAAAACCTCTAGAAACCCCTTAACATAAGCACTCTTATACGATAAAGAGTGGCAGGCCCGCAGGGAGTCGAACCCCGATCTATGGTACCGGAAACCATTGTTCTATCCATTGAACTACAGGCCCTCCAAGAAGGTTGCGAAAGCTAGTCTAGCGAGGAGGGAAGTCAAAGCGCAAATTCATCCTCGGCTTTCAGGGCGACTTTGTAGACCGCTCTATCCAAGGGCGGGCATCCAACTGGAAGAGCCGTTCTTCATAACGCTTTCAGAAAGCCCCGGATGGCTCCGATCTCCAGCGACCGGGCAGTTCCTGTTTTAGAAGCGATGAAAATCCCCAACACCCTGCCTCGGCTATCGACCAGAGGAGCACCCCGATGCCCTGCACTCCCGTCGAGAGCCAATCGAGATGTCGGTTGGTTCTGCCACGTATCGAACGGAACCATGATCGCCCCTTTTGAAAAAAGGGCGGTATTCCGTTTTGAATCAGCAAACCCAAAGAGGGTCACCTCACCCCCTTGCTTCAAATCAATGCGATCAGCCAAAGGCAACAACTCATGACCGGAATGATCAATTTTGAGGGCTGCGATGTCATGGCCGGATGAAAAGCCCAAGATCGTCGCGGGGAACTTACGGCCATCTTCCAAGACCACAACAAGGGCATGTGGCTGGCCCTCCCCATTGAGTAGCCCGTGTCGGCAGGTTAAAAGGTAACCTCCCTGTTGGTAAAAAAATCCTGTCCGATGCCCATCGGGAACCAACACCCTCACACAGGCTGGAGCAACGAAGCGATTCAGGGATGCCTCATCAAACGCCTGATAAGAATTTGCGGTAAGAGCTGGATGTTTCAGCTTCAAATTCTTCACTTCCTCCACGTTTCCTATTCTCTCCCATCGGTTGATTGCCGACCCCGGTTTCCCCTCCGCCAATATGCGATTGGCTAACTTGGCCCCTACCCGAATCCGCGCCAGATCATTTCCGACGAGGCGATGAAAGTGATACGAAAGTTCATAATCTCCCGCGTCAGAGGCATGTCTCGCCAACGTCATCAAGCGGTCCCTGTTTTTTGTTCGTTGGCTCAAGAACTTGGCCCAGGATTCATCATAGCTGAGTGAGGGCCGCCCCACCCAAGGGGTACGTTTCACAATCGCCTGCATCAATTCGGCAAGAATCAAAAGAACCTCGTCCTCCTTTGAAAATTCCAGGTCACCGAGCATCTTTTCAAAGTCGGCAATCTCTTTCACCCACTCTTTTGTGAGGCTGGCATGCTCTGCTTTATTGTCGTTTCTCAATTCCAGGGCCCTCCGAAACGCTGCCGAAGCAGCCCCTTTGTTCACGTTCCCAAAAACATTGGGCTTGAGCCATTGTTTTCTATTCCGGTCAAGCTGCCTCGCCTCCGCCTCCCGATCATCGGCATCCTTCTTTCCAGCAAGAACCTTGTGCTCCTTCGTGAAGATTCGCTTCACACTTCGTTGAACCTTCTTTCCCAGTGTCACCGTTCGGGCGTCCCCATTCTCAATCAGCCGATCGAGCTTTTCCAAAACGATCTTTGCCGTCGCCAGCGAAGGAATCTTCAACTCCCAAACCACATCGACCAACTCCGTGCCCCGGGTAACGGCAGTCAGACAGATCAAAATAAGGATAAGACGGGGATGCATCATTAAGGTGTGAGAAAGATGTGGGCCGAAAAAAGAGAAGATTCAAGCACAGGGATTGCCCCTTCAACTCAATCACTTTCTCGCTTGCCGATTCGGAAACTGCAGCGCACAACCTCTCCCACATGTCTGGAATCACCAAAGTCGCGATCATCGGAGCCAGTGGATACACCGGTCTGGAACTCCTCCGACTCGTATTCTGCCATCCTCATGCGGAAGTGGTTGCCATCACTTCACGTGCGAATTGCGGCAAAAAAGTAACCGAAGTTTTCCCTCGCTTTGAAGGCCATCCCGGTACGGAAATCCGTTTCATCGACCCGGACATGGAATCCGTCACAGCCACCGGAGCGGAAGTGGCATTCCTAGCCCTGCCCCACGGAGCCGCAGCCCCTTTTGCCAAAGACCTTCTCGAGCGTGGGCTCAAGGTCATCGACCTCAGTGCCGATTTCCGCCTTGATGACGCTGCCGTCTACGCCGACTTTTACGACCAACCTCACCCGGCTCCCGAACTTCTGAGCGAAGCCGTCTTTGGTCTCCCAGAAGTTTATCAAGCTGAAATCAAAGCGGCCCGACTCGTTGCCTCTCCGGGCTGTTATCCAACGTCCATCATGCTGCCCCTCCTTCCTCTCCTCAGCGAGGGATTAATCGACCACGAATCGATCACGGTTTCATCCATGAGCGGCGTCAGTGGAGCTGGCCGGAAAGCCGACCTCGCCCTCATCTTTGCAGAGGTCAACGAAAGCGTCCGCTCCTACGGCCTCCCCCGCCATCGCCACCTCTCCGAGATCGAGCAAGAACTCGGAAAAGCGGCTGGAGAAAAAGTCACGATTTCTTTCGTCCCCCACCTGATCCCCGTCACCGCTGGAATCTGCACCACCACTTTCGCAAAGCTGACAGGAGATTTCGCCAAAGTCGAACAGGCCCTAGAACAAGCCTACGTCAATTGCCCTTTTGTTCGCCTTCGAGGAGCCGGAGTCTCACCCGACACCAAACATGTCACTGGAACCAACTATGTCGACATCGGCTGGCACCACGATGCCCGCACCGGTCGTCTCATTTTACAGAGCACCGAAGACAATCTTGGCAAGGGCGCTGCTGGTCAGGCGATCCAGAGTTTCAACTTAATGGTAGGAAATTTGGAAACTGACGGATTGCAAAACCTCTAAAGCCAACTCATTCTGCTGCGCCCGATGGATCTTCCCTACTCTAGAATCAAAGGCGGCGTCTGCGCCGCACGCGGCTTTCTGGGCAGTGCAGTATCCTGTGGCATTAAAGACCCAAAGTCCGACCGTCTCGATCTTAGCTTGGTCTACTCGGATCGCGAGTGCCTCTCCGCCGGGATGTTCACCCAGAACCGAGTCAAGGCCGCTCCCGTTCGGATTTCCCAAATCCACCTCCGCTCGAAAAAAGTTCGCGCGATCATCACCAACAGCGGCAATGCCAATGCCTGCACAGGACCGGATGGAATGCAAGACGCCCGGAACATGACCAAAGAAACGGCGCGCCTTCTCAAGCTGACTCAAAAAGAAGTTGCGGTCTGTTCCACCGGCGTCATCGGACTTCCGATGCCCATGATGAGGATCGAACCTCACTATGAAGCCTTGGTAGAAGGCCTTGGAGAGAAAAAGGGCACTGACGTCGCCAAATCAATCATCACGAGTGACACCCACGAAAAAGAATTCGCGATCTCATTTGAGATCGACGGAAAACGGGTTCGCATTGGTGGCTGTGCCAAAGGAGCCGGTATGATCAATCCGAACATGGCAACCATGCTTTGCTACATTACGACGGATGCCAACGTGGGGCAAAACTGCCTCAATCAAGCCGTGAGTGACGCCGTGGAAAACACCTTCAATCGCATCACCATAGATGGCGACACGTCGACCAATGACACTGTGATCGTCTTGGCCAACGGAGCCGCCGGAAATAAAACAATGCGACGTGGCAGCAAGGAATGCGGAAATTTTTGTCATGCCCTGGAGTTCGTGATGAACAGACTCGCCAAAGCGATTGTGCGGGACGGCGAACACGTCACCAAGTTTGTCAAACTCTACGTCAAGGGAGCCCGCAACGGTCTCGATGCCAAGAAGGTGGCCCAGGCCGTCGCCAACTCATCACTCGTCAAAGCTTCATGGAATGGCGAGGACCCCAACTGGGGCCGTATTATTCACGCCGTCGGATATTCCGGAGCCAGCGTCAAAGAAGAGTTCGTAAACATTTTCTACGGGTCCAAACTCGCTTGCGAAGGTGGCCTCCAAGGAAAAACCAACCCGGAAGTCCTCCGAAATATCGTCAGTAAATCCAAGTTCAAAATCACCATCGACCTTGGCATCGGCAATGGCACCCACTGCATCTACACCTCCGACCTCTCGCCGGAATACGTGGACTTCAACCGGTCGGAGTATGCCTATTGGAAGCAAGCCAAACGCGACGGACTGGTTTAAGCCAAATCCAGCGCCCTCGCCAGGGCCCCGATAATGGCCTCTCCCTCTTCGATCCCAACAGACAGTCTCAGGAGGTTCGGCGAAACGCCACACGCCTCCGCCCAGTCGAGTTCAAAGTAGTGCGCAAGCATCGTGTAGGGACTCGCCAAGGTGAAGT
>JAPKDJ010000051.1 GCA_026421245.1 Akkermansiaceae bacterium
ACCCTGCCGCTCCAGCGGAAGAGGTTTCAGCTTCTGAGGAAGCACCTACCGAGGAAGCACCTACCGAGGACGCGCCTACCGAGGACGCGCCTACCGAGGACGCGCCTACCGAGGAAGAACCTACCGAGGACGCACCTGAAGCTGAAGAAACTCCCGAAGGATAAGTTTCTCCTCAGTTATTTTTACTTTTTCCCCACTGAAAGACCCGCATTAGCATGGCCGACGATAAAGATAATAAAGACTCCAAGAAGGACGAAATTCTCGATCTTTTGAGCGAGAAACCCAAGCCCTCACGTCGTGAGCGGCAGCGTCAGGATGCGTCAAAGGTGCAAACCGTGGACGACCAAAAGAAGGCGGCCTTGGATCTGGGGATCGAGGACGACAAGCCAAAGAAGAGTGCGATTCGTAAGACTGAAAATTCCGGAAAGGATATCCTTCCCAGTATTTCCAAACGTCTTGTGGAAAAGCATGATCCTGAGTTTGCGAAGCCCGTCATTCCTATGCCTGTCGAAGAGGTAGTTCCCGACGAGGACGAAGGATCTGTTGATGGAAATGTCATCAGCATCAAGCCTCCGATTATTGTGAGCGATCTTGCGGAGAAAATGGGGAAGTTGGCCTTCGAAATCATGGCCGATCTCATTAAGCTTGAAGTCTTCGTTGCTCCAACGCAGGCCATTGAGCCCGACATTGCCGAAAAAGTTTGTGAGGCTCACGGATTTGTCTTTGAGCGCGAAAAACGTGAAAAAGGTGGTGGTGTCCACAAGGAAGAAGAAGTCTTCGTCGAGCCTGAGGCCGTAGAGGAGGAGCCCGAGGAGCAGCTTGCTTATCGTGCTCCAATCATCACATTCATGGGCCACGTGGATCATGGTAAGACCTCGCTTCTGGACTTCATTCGCAAAAGCCGCGTCGCTTCAGGAGAGGCTGGTGGCATCACTCAACACGTTGGGGCTTACAGTGTTCAGCATGGTGAGCGCAGGATCACTTTCCTCGATACTCCGGGTCACGCCATCTTCTCGAAAATGCGTTCCCGTGGTGCTGATGTGACCGACATCGTCGTCGTGGTTGTGGCCGCTGACGACGGTATCATGCCTCAAACCGTCGAAGCCATCCAGCATGCCAAGGCTGCCGGTAAAACGATCATTGTGGCGATTAATAAGATCGACCTCCCTGCCGCCGACCCGATGCGGGTCATGACCCAACTCATGGAGCATGAATTGGTTCCCTCTGAAATGGGTGGCGAGACCGAGTGTATCAAAGTTTCCGCTCAGACCGGTGAAGGGATTGATGCTCTTCTCGAACTCATGGCCCTGCAGGCCGAGGTTCTGGAACTTCGTGCCAATCCGAAAGCGAATGTCCGTGCTTCTGTCATTGAAGCTAGCATCAAGGCTGGTCGTGGTGCCACTGCTACGGTGATCGTAGAAAGCGGAACCCTTAAGAAAGGCCAGCCCTTCATCTGCGGACCTTTCGCAGGTAAGATTAAGGACCTCTTCAACGATCAAGGCGAACCGGTCAAGGAAGCCGGACCTTCCACTCCTGTCGAGGTTCTCGGTTTCGCCGAGCTTCCCAATGTGGGGGATTCTCTCGTTGGAATGGATTCCGAAAGGGCCGCCAAGAAACTTTCCGAGGAACGGATGGATGAGCGCCGCAAGGAACGCCTTGTTCAGCCCAAGAAAAGTCGCCTCGAGGATATGCTCCAAGCCGTCTCCGGAGGAGGAAAGGCCCAACTTAAGCTCATTCTTCGCACGGACGTGCAAGGCACGGCCGAAGCAATCAAGAATGCCATTGTTGAGATTGAATCGGACAAGGTGGAGGCCAGTTTCCTCATCGCCGGAGCCGGTGCGATCAACGAATCGGATGTCCTCATGGCCAGTTCGGCTGATGCCATTATCCTCGGCTTCAACGTCAAGGTTGATGGGAAGGCGGTCAAGGCGGCCAAGGCCGAGGGCGTGCAAGTGAAGCTTTACTCCATCGTTTACGAACTTATTGACCAGGTGAAAGAATCCATGCTGGGCATGCTTGATCCCGAGATCCGCGAGACCGTTATTGGTCGTGCGTCTGTGAAGCAGGTCTTCAAGGTCAACGGTGGTCGTGCCGCTGGTTGTATCATCAAGAGCGGCAAGGTTTCCCGCAAGGCACACGCTCGTGTCCTTCGTGGCAAGCAGCCTGTCTTTGATGGTAAGATGTCCACTCTTCGTCGTCACACCGATGAGGTGGATGAGGTCAAGCAGGGCATCGAATGCGGTATCCGTCTCGGCTCCTTCAATGACTACGAAGATGGCGATGTCATCGAGTGCTACACTCTCGATAAGGTCGATCAAACGCTTTAGACGATGGGAAAACGACTGGAGCGGGTCAACGAACTACTACGGCGCGAAATTAGTGCCGTGGTGCAGCGTGACTTTGAATGGAAAAATGCTCTTGTCACCATCACGGATGTTGATGTCACGCAGGATCTCAAGGAGGCCAAGGTCTTCGTTAGTATTCTCGGTGGATCCACTCCTGGAATCCTTGCTCAGCTTTCGAGGAAGCGTGGATTCATCCAAGGAAAGGTCGCCAAGCGCGTCACGATGCGCAGCACTCCGGTTCTGAATTTTAGGGTGGATGCCTCCGCAGTGCGTGGAGTGGATGTGGTGAACCTCCTCGACGAGGTGGAGAAGCTGCCAACGGCGCCGCCGGTTGACGAGGATGAGTAATTTTTTTTAGAGAATGAGTCGATGAAGCGTGAGCAGATCGCTCCGAATCAAGGGCGGATATAGATTGCGAATGGCAGTCGTTTTTGAGATCAAGAACATCGATTATGCCATTCATTCGTGTCCATTTGATCAGTTCGATCCTGCTGGCGGTTTCAGCGAAGCTTGCCCATGCGGCGATGATTTCCTGGTCGAGCGGTGTTGTGACCGGTGACGAGATTGTGAGCAATGGAGGGATTCTAATTGAGGCCTGTAACTTTGGGAATGATTTGGCCTCTTCTCCGGTGATTAGTGGCGTGACCTTCACTGCGATCGACTTCGCTTCGTCAGAAACGCCGAATCATCTCGTCGGCTTAGACTACAATACGGGTGAAGGTGGAAAGCTGCCGGGAGCGGGTGTGAATGAGCTTTCGGATACGATTGCGTATCGGAGCGGGAGGGATCCTCAAATCGCGGTGTTAAGCGGATTGACGATTGGTAAGGAATACGAGATTCAGTTCTTCTACTACCACAACACGGTCAATCGGAGTGTCACGATTCTTGATGAAACTGGCAACAGTATCACCCTGAGTGAAACAGGCGAGCCGGTCTATGCGACGGGAATTTTTACTGCTGATGCCGCGAGGCAGTCTCTGACCTTCGATGCCAACACCGGGTCACAATTTCTGAATGCTTATCAGCTTCGCGAATACTCACCGGAGCCTCCCTTAATTTTGAATGAAGTGGTGATCAGCGAGTTTATGGCTTCGAACGATGGCTCGCTAGCCGATGGAGATGGAAATTCTTCGGATTGGATTGAGATTTGGAATTCCACCACGGACCGCGTTGATCTTGCCGGTTGGTCGTTGACGACCTCGGCGAGGCAAACCGGGCGATGGGTTTTTCCGCCCGTTTCCCTTGCTCCCAACGAGTTCTTGATCGTCTTCGCCTCCGGTCGGGAGGGCGAGAGTTCTGTCGATTCACAGGGGAATCTTCACACCAACTTTAAGCTCGGGAAAGAAGGGGGTGATCTGGCTTTGTTAAAACCTGAAGCCGGCGGAGGTCCTGAAGTTGCAAGCGAGTATGTCGGCTACCCTATCCAAGAGACTGACGTGAGTTACGGCCTCTTTGGAAGCGAAGTGCCTCGGGGCGTCGGCTATCTGAAACGATCCACTCCTTCTGCGACCAACAGCGAGGAGGGTTATGCCGGATTTGTGGGCGATACTTCCTTTCACCCGGATCGAGGGTTTTACGACGAGCCGGTGGGGGTCACGATTGAAGCGGGCCAGCCGGATGCGGTGATTCGCTATACGATCGACGGGTCCGAGCCGTCTCGAACCAACGGGATAGATTACCCGGGAGGGTTGGGGGTCCCAGTCACAACCACAACGACCCTGCGAGCTGCCGCTTTCAGGGAAGGTTTCCAGCCAAGTAATATCGATACCCATACCTATCTTTTTGTCAGCGAAGTGGTTGATCAGCCCTCCGCTCCTCCGGGGTTTCCGCTAAGCTGGACGGGGGCTGACTATGGTATGGAGGAGGAGCCATCTGACCTGGCATTGATTGCCGGTGATTCTGGGCTGGATGTTGAAAGTTCGAAAGCGGCGATCCGTGATGCCTTGCTGGAACTTCCAGCAATGTCGTTGGTGATGAATGTGGATGATTGGTTTGGGGTTGCAGGAATCTACTCAAACAGCACTGCGCGAGGAGCGGCTTGGGAGCGGGCTTGTTCTGCTGAGTTGATATTTCCGGCGGGATTCGAGGGAGATCCCTTCCAGATTGATTGCGGGGTGAGGGTTCAGGGGAATACCTCGCGGAATGCCTCGGCAAATCCCAAACACTCTTTGCGTCTGGCCTTTCGGGAGCGGTATGGGGATTCCAAGCTTCGGTATCCGTTCTTTGGCGAGGACAGTCCGTCTGAATTTGACACCATTGTCCTGCGCTCGAACTCGCAAGACGGATGGGTTTATAGCACGTCGCGCAACCGAATGGGGCAGTTTGTCCGAGACGCCTGGGCTCGTGAAACCCATCGCCGCATGGGGCATGCTTCGCCGGACAGCAACTGGGTGCACTTGTTTATCAATGGTCTCTACTGGGGAGTCTATAATCCGACCGAGCGACCGGATTCGGCTCACGGTGAATCGCACTACGGAGGTGAGAAGGAGAACTGGGATGCTATTAAGAATCACGAGGAAGTGCTCGATGGGAATATCACAGCCTATCGTGAACTGCTTGCTCTGATTCAAAAAAATCCGAATAATTGGAATGCTGGCTACCGTGACCTTTCTAACCCGGAGGACTATGCTGCCGTTGTGGAGGCGATTGATGTGGAAATGCTCATCGATTACATGATCCACAACATGTATGCGGCAGCCGACGACTGGCCCGGTAATTTTTACATGGGGTATGACCGAACTGGCTCGAGTGGGGGATGGCGTTTCTTTGACTGGGATAATGAGCACGGGATGAAAAATTCTGTCAGTCTAGATCGCACCAGACCCCATCGCAGAGACAATGATTCACCGACGAAGTTTCACCATGCCTTCAAATCGAATCCAGAATACCGCCTTCTCTTTGCCGACCGCCTTCATCGCGCATTTTTTAATGGAGGCGTCTTATATGTTGATCCTGGCAACCCGTCTTGGGACCTTTCCCATCCCGGACGAAACGTGCCTGCGGATTTATGGATGAAACTGACCGGTGGGATCGAAACCGCATTAATTGCTGAGTCCGCTCGTTGGGGAGATTACCGGAGATCAACGCCCTATACGGTTTCTGGAGATTTCCAGATCATTCGGAATGATCTTCTTGAGAACTGGTTTCCGAAGCGCTCTGCTATTGTTCTAGATCAGTTTAGGGATCAGGGACTTTATCCTGAAATTAACGCTCCGAAATTGAGCCAGTTTGGCGGGTTGGTCGAGGAGGGTTTTTCCTTAAAGGTGAGCGGTCCGGGTGAGGCCAGGATTTACTATACTCTAGATGGCAGCGACCCACGGGTCAGTGGCGGGAATATATCAGAAACCATCCTGCTGGACGAGTCAGACCCAACAAGGCTTGTGGTTTCTGAACCGTCCACATTTGAAGCAAGCTGGAGTGAACTTAGTTACGACGACTCATCCTGGGTGGGCGGCAAAGGGGGAGTAGGCTATGAACTGGCTCCTTCGGTTTACCGTGATTTGATCGGCACAGCTATGCCCGGAATGATGGGTGTAGGGCGATCAGCTCTCATTCGAATCCCTTTTGAGGTTGCGCCCGATCAATTGTCAGCTGCCGGATCGCTCAATTTGAAAATGAGGTATGATGATGGATTTGTCGCCTATCTTAATGGTGTTCAAATTGCCTCGGCGAATGCCCCTTTCGACCTCAACTGGAATTCCGGCGCGGTCCGCGGCCATCCAGACAATCTTGCGGTAGAGCAAGAATCCTTTGACGTTTCAGCCCACCTTGATCAGCTCAAAGTCGGCGAAAACCTGCTTGCAATCCATGGGCTAAATGACGGGGTCAACAGCAGTGATTTTCTGATGTCCCCTCAATTGGTTTCCGGAGGAAGTGAATCGCTGGCTCCTTCGGCTTTGCGTTACGAAGATGAGGTTGTCATTACATCCAGCGGAACACTCAAAGCGCGCAGTCTCATTGGTGATCAATGGTCGGCTCTGACCGAAGCGGTTTTTGCGGTGGGGATTCCTGCGTCACCAGAGACTCTAGTCATTTCAGAAATCATGTATCATGCCAAGGAAGGGAGTAATTACGACTATCTTGAGTTGATGAATATTTCATCAACTGAGCGACTGCATTTGGGTGGAGTGAAATTTGTCGAGGGAATCCAATTTGAATTTCCTTACGGGATGGATTTGCCTCCCGGGCAGCGTCTTTTGGTGGTGAATGATCTCAATGCCTTTAATCAACAACATGGTGAAGAGATGACGGTGGCAGGAGAATTTTCCGGCAATCTTAATAACGGTGGTGAACGTCTGCTTCTCGTAGATCAATCTGGGGAAATCATCCGGGATTTTGTTTATCTTGACGATACTGGCTGGCCCCAAGCGGCGGATGGTGAGGGATCTTCACTGACTCTCAAGTATCCAGAATCTGCACCGGATCATAGCGAAGGACAAAACTGGAGGAATAGTAGGTTTTCAGGAGGCCACCCGGGTGAAACAGACGTAACTCGATTTACGGGAAATCCATCCGAAGATTTCGATGGAGATCTCATACCAGCACTTCTTGAATATGCCTTGGGCACTTCTGATCAAGATCCCAATCAATCCGAATCTCCCTTGGTGCAACGATCCGGTCGCCAAATTAGATTCTCCTATCTTGAGAACTCCGCAGCGGAAGACGTAGAGCTAATCGCAGAGATTTCAGCAGACCTTAGAAGCTGGGAACAGCTATCAGCTGACGAAGTCAGAGTCTCTCGCGAGGAGGAAACCAATGGTAGAACACGGGTGAAAATCTCTCCAAGAGAATCTCGGGCTCTCCAGTTTTGGAGATTACGAGCGGTCGTAAAATAAAAATCCCACACCTCGTGAAAGATGCGGGATTGAGATGGATTTTACCCTCCGATCATTTCCGTATCCGGAAGAAGATGCGAGACTCAATATTGGTGTCGAGGCCCGGCACGCCAGAAGAAAAGACATAGATCGTTTCCTCACCTTGGGACTGAACGCTATCATCGATCTCCACCCAAGTCGCAAGATCGAGACTTGCCTCGAGAACATATGCCGTGCTGGGGCGGGAGTTCCAAGTCAGTGAAATGTCACCATTTTCTTGGCGGTCTACAGAGGTGATTCTAAAGATCGTTCCTCCTCCGGTAACTTCTATTGGAGTGGCCCCGGAAGCTAATTCCGCAATCGTTGTTGCTGGGAGGACCGACGACCAAAGAGAGACCTCGTCGACCAAGCCCTGCGCCCAGTGAGAGGGATTGGCTCTCAAAATTCCGCCGATCGTAGTGTAATTCACATCAGGAGAGACGACATCTTTAAAAGTCCAATCATCTCGGTCCAGAACTCCATCAACATACAGTTGAATGGTCGTCGTGGCATCATCATGAGTGTAAGCGATATGGTGCCAAGTGTCATCAAACGGCTCAGTAGTTGAGAACTGATGATTGGGGGTTCCGCTGTCTCTTAAGTAGATATCAACTGTATTATCGGATCCATTGTTACGGGTTCCAATATTTAACAAGGGGTCATTGTTGAATTCAGCGCTCTCAGAGAAGAACCGTCGATCATTTTGACCGGCCCCGGCGGCTTTAATCCACATTGAGATCGTGAACGCCGCATTTTTTGAAATTGGTAAGATGTCATTAGCATCACTCTTTCGAACAAGAAAATCTTCGATGCCATCAAAAGAGACTGCGGCCCGTCCCTCACTAGTGACGAAGTTCGTGGCATCCATGTTGCGTAATTCGAGATCGTAACCGTGTGGCCCTAGATCAGGAGTAGTGGTTCCATCGGTAGAATCAAGGGGCCAGTAGGCCGCTAGGGAATCATCCGCCGCAGGGAAGCTGCTAGGGTCTTTAGGATCTGTACCAGCCAAGACTTCACCGTTGTCGGTGATGCCATCGCCATCGGTGTCAGCTGCAAGGGGGTTGGTTCCTCGAGCCACTTCGTCTCCATCAAGCAGGCCATCACCGTCAGAATCAGGATCAAGAATGTCGGTCCCGAGAGCAATTTCTTGAGCATCATTCACTTCGTCAGAATCGGTATCGGCATTGTTTGGATCGCTTCCCCTAGCAAATTCATCAGAGTTTATAAGCTGATCGTTATCTGGATCACCGTTGGCACCATTCTTTGGATCAACGGAGCCATTGTCATTTGGATCTAGCCCATTTGCAGTCTCCCATGTGTTGGGCAAGCCGTCGCCATCCAGATCCAGATTAGGCTTCACCCCGGTGAGTTCATCCGCAAAAGTCCCCTCTGCCAGTGAAGCGATATCGTCGGCGCTGAGAATAGAATCCCAGAGGGCGACTTCATCAATATTACCCAGATAGTTGCAGCAATCACTCCCTCGGAGGATTGCCCCAATTGTAGTTGTAGTCGGTGTGAAGTCATTAACGGCGTTATAATCAAATTGGCTGTCGAAGACTCCGTCGATATAGAGATCCATGACCTTCTCTTGGGCAGTCCACGCGACATGGTGCCAGGTATCATCAAAAGCGATTCCGATAGAGCGAGGATGGTTTAAGGAGGCCCCGGCACGGATGTAGATATCGACCGTGCCATCGTTCGCATTATTTGCTGTCCCTACGTTAAAGAGCGGATTGTTGTTGGCCGATTGCCCCTCTGAGAAAATTCTTTTGTCTCGGTTTTGGAGCCCATCTGCTTTCACCCACATTGAGACGCTATGGAAAGGTTGAGCCGTGATCGCGAGCCCTTCCTTCGGAGAGGGGTTGATTGCCCCGTAGGTCCCAGGCTGACCATCAAAAAGAACAGATTGCCCACCTCCTAAAACCGCGGGAGATTCAGGAGCGTAGGAAGCTCCACCAAAAAATTCTCCGGTATTTCCATTTCCGGAAGAATCATCGAAATTTCCGTCGAGCTTGTAGTAGCCGACTAGTTCGGATTGGGCTGAAAAAGGTAGGAGGGCAAGAGATCCGGCGAGAATAGAGCGCCAGTGGGAGATTGTTTGATAATTCATTATGAATAGTATGAGAGGTTAAAAAATGAGCCGGCACCCTGAGGTTACCGGCTCATAAAAGACTGATTGAGGTCCTTGAAGAATTCTCGAATCTTCTGAGAAGCCTAGCGCCGGCGGCGCAGAGCGAAAAGGAGACCAGTGAGGCAAAAGACTGCTGAAGTTGGCTCAGGAACTCCAGAAAGCGAAGTCGCACTAGCGCCACCTGCAAGAGCTGAGATTTCTCCAGCGGTGAGATCTGAATCCCACATGCTCACGTCATCGATAGATCCGTTAAAATTACAGCAATCCGAGCCCCTAAGGATACCACCGATTGTGGTGGTATTAAGGTCTGTGAATGCTGGGATTGCGGAATAGTCAAAGGTCGTATCAAAAGTACCATCGATGTAGAGATCGAGGAGGCCGTCAGATCCACCGCTAAACGCGACGTGGTGCCAAGTACCATCAAAAGCTTCTCCAGTGGAACGTGGGTGATTTAAACTACCTCCATTTCGGATGTAGATGTCGACCGTGCCATCGTTCGCATTATTTGCTGTCCCTACGTTAAAGAGTGGATTGTTGTTGTTGGAAGTTCCCTCGGAGAAAATACGCTTATCTCTATTGTCTGCAAAGGCAGCGTTAACCCACATAGCAACCGAGTAGGTCTCGTTCGTTACTAGTTGTAATCCTCCGGCGATACTCCCGTAAGTGCCGGCCGCACCGTCAAAGATGGCTGCTTGACCACCACCGATGGCTCCTGCGCCACCGCCGTAGCTGACACCACCGAGCATTACCCCGTCGTTACCATTACCGGATTTGTCTGCAAAGTCACCGTCGAGGGGATAGTAAGCAATAAGGGAACCAGAGGCTCCGATCGCGCTCAAAGCGAATAATGTAGCTATTATCTTGTGCATAAATATTTTTTCTTTCTGTTAAAAGAAAGGCCATTTAGTAACCAAGACGATTATAAGCAAGCTCTTTTTTCAAATTGATTGGCTGCTGGAGAAATAAATAATCGCTCAAGTTTCTGATCAAAAATCGTCGTTGCCCGGTTTTATGGTTCAGCCCCAGAAGGATGAGAGGGGAATCTAAAGGAAACTCCTTCCCTAGAAGATTGACACAATGAGGGGCTGGTCGCTCTCACGAGAAGAGGCGAGCAAGGGGCGTGCCGCCGTCGGTGATGGGGACGGGGCGGGTGCCGGCGAGAAGTTCGTGGGAGGGATTGATGCCGAGGGCGGCATGAATGGTGGCATGAAAATCGGGGATCGTGACCGGGTTTTCGACAGGCTTTTTGGCGAGGTCGTTGGTGGCTCCGTAGGCACCTTGGTGTTTGAGCCCGCCGCCGGCGAGGACGAGGGAGAAGGCCGATCCCTGGTGACCGCGGCCGCCGTTGCTATCGAATTCGGGCGGGCGTCCGAACTCGGTGGCAATCACGATGAGGGTTTTGTCGAGGAGGTTTTTCCCTCGGAGGTCGTCTATGAGGGTGGCGACTCCGTTGTCGAGGTCACGGATGAGCTCGTGTTGTTTTAGCTGGCCCTTACCGTGGGTGTCCCAACCGGTACCGTTGAGGAAGCCCGGGTTGTGGGAGAGTTCGACAAAGCGGACGCCATCCTGAACGAGGCGGCGGGCAAGGATGCAGCGTTGGCCGAATTCGCTTTGGTAGCGATTGCGGAGGTCGGCGGGTTCGGAGTCGAGGTCGAAGTTTTTCATGAAGCCGGGGCCGGCGAGGCGGAGGGCTTCGCGCTGTGCTTTTTGGTAGTCGGCGAGCGGGGTGTGGGGCGAGGGGGCTTTTGCGAGAGCGGCGAGGAGTTTTTTGCGGGAGGCGACCCGGTCGCTGCTGAGGAAGTCCGGTTGGGTGAATCCGGCTGGGCCGGTTTTGAGATCGGTGAGGTAGATGTTGCCGTAGCTGGAGCCGAGGAAGCCGGGTCCCCGGCTGACATTCGGGAAACCGATGAGCATGTAGGCAGGGGCATCGGGATTTGCCGCGCCGCGTTGGTGGGCCACGATGGAACCGAGGGAGGGATAAGTTGTGGAGCCACTGGTAGGGCGTCCGGTGTGGAGAAAGTTGGTGGCGATAGCGTGCTCATCGATGACCTGGTGGTGGCAGGAGCGGACGGCGGTGATCTGCTCCATGCGGCGGGCGAGTTGGGGAAGGTGTTCGCAAACACGGACACCTTTGACAGCGGTGTCGATCGCGGCGTAGTCGGAACCGGTCTGGTAGGGTTTTTTCGAACTCCCTTGTTTCTTGGGGTCGAAGGTGTCGATTTGTGACATGCCCCCACCAAGCCAAATGAGGATGCAGTGTTCGGCCTTGCCCTTGGGGTGGGCGGCGGTGGACGCCTGAAGACCGAAGGGAGCGAGGGAGGAGGTGGTGAGGAATTGACGGCGGTTCATGGGAGTTGGGGCCTATCGAATGTAGATCATTTCGGGAGAGTTGACGAGGGCCCAGACGAGGTCTTCGAATCGTTCGCGCCAGGGAGCGGCGAGTTTCTTGGTGGGTGGATCACCGGCGCGGGCGGCGATGATTTCCTGACGGCGGATTTCATCGGCTACGGGGTCGAGGTGATTATACCAGGAAACGTAGCGGGGGGGGCGGAGTTTTTCGGCAGGAGCTGGAGGAGAGTTGGAAGTGCGGCGGGAGTCGTAGCCTGGCGTGATTTGGGCGAGATAGAGTTTTTTTTCGGTAGCGGTGGGTTTTCGGGTGAGGAGGCGGAGGAAGAGTTGGTCGAGGAGGGCTTCGGGTGATTGATCACGGAGGGTGAGAGTAGTGAGAGCGTGGTCATCGCTGAGGCGGGTGAGCCAGATGCCGACAGTGCCATTTGAAATGATGGCGGGCTGGAGGGCGGTGGGATCGGGACTGCGGTGGTTGATGGTGGTCTGGCGCGAGGGCTCCCAGCCGAAGGCGGAGAGGACATCGGAGACGGCTTGAATTCGAGGAAGGGTGAGGCTGAGCCGGTCTCGCTCATTGGAGAGGCTGGCGAGCATCCAGGCGCGGCGGGGTTGGCCAAGGGAGAGGGTGCTGCTGAGAGGACGTTTTCCATCGACATCGATGTTCATTTCCTCGGTGTTGAAAGGCTTGCCGGTGGCGTGGAAAAGGGAGTCGACAATTTGTTCGGCCTGGAGCCGACGTGGGGCGGGCGAGGTGAAGAGGGGGGAGGTTTCGCGGAGGCAGGGATCGGTGGTGCGTTGGTAAGCGTGGGAGTTGAAGATGAGGCGGGCGAGGGATTTGAGAGAATAGTCCTGACGAATGAGTTCATGGCCAAGCCAGCGGAGAAGGCGGGGATGGCTGGGCGCGGATTTCTCCCAATCACCGGTTCGCTCGACGATGCCCCGGCCCATGAGTTGAGACCAGAGGCGGTTGGCCATGACTTGGGCGAAGCGTTCGTTTTGGGGCGCGGTGATGAGGGCGGCGAGCAGATCTCGGGTGTCGGTGGGACGTTCGGCGATTTGGTGGCCGATGTTGGGATCGAGGAATTCTTTGAAGGGCCAGGCGGGCGAGACTCTTGAGCCGGGTGGAAGAGTGACCTCGATCAGAGGTTTGCGTCCGCCGGCGGTAAGGTTTTCGAGTGAAACGCTGGAGGTTTGGGGGACGGTGAGGGGCTTGCGGGCGAGGAGGGCTCCAAGTTGGAAGAGGTCCTTTTGAAGAGAACTGTGCGAGGGGGAATCGTGACAGCGGGCGCATTTCATTTCGACGCCAAGGAAGGCGGAACTAACGACGAGTCCTTTGGCGGCCATGGGGACGTCGTTTTGAGAGGCAATTCCGAAGCCGGAGGGACCACCAAGCCTATCGGAACCTTCCATGCGGATGAGTTCGGTGACCATGAGGTCGAGGGGTTTGTCATCGAGGAGAGATTCGTAAAGCCACCATCGGAAAGGGCCGGTGTTGTTGAGGGTGGGATTGATGATGTTTGGATTTTCGGCAAGGATATCCTGCCAGTAGCCCATCCAGCGGTCGGCCCAGCGTGGGTCGGCGAGGAGGCGGTCGATGGTTCGGGCGCGCTTGTCGGGTGACGAATCGACAAGGAAGGAGTCGATTTCGGCGAGAGTGGGCGGGACGCCCACGGTATCGAGTGAGAGGCGGCGAAGGAAGGTGAGGTCGTCGCTGAGCGGCGTGAGGTGGATGCGATCGACATTGAGTTCGGGCCAGCGGGCACCTTCCTTGACCCAGCGAGTGAGGAGAGCGGCTTCTTCGGGAGTGACGGGATGGCCTTTGGGAGGCATGACTTCGTCGGAGTCTTTCGTGGTGATGCGATGGAGGAGGGCGCTTTTTTCAGGTGATCCGGGAGTGATGGCGGGACCATCGAACTCACCGCCTTCGAGGGCGGAAGCGAGTGAGGAGAGATTGAGTTCTCCCTTGGTTTTCTTGCCTTGGTGGCAGGAGAAGCACTTTTGTTCGAGAAGGGGGTGGATGGAGCGGTAGAAGTCGATCTCGTTCGGCTGGCGGTCCTTGAGCTGGGTGGAGAGGGTTTGAATACGGGCGTTGAGGAAGTGGTCGATGGTGTTTTGAGCGGGAAGGCCGGTTGTGGGAGCGGGAGGAGTGAAGGGGGCGGTTTGGGCGAGGTAGCCTCGGGCGGCTTGGCGACGTTTTAGCCAGTAGGGGGCGTGCTTTTTGCGGAGTTCGGTACGACGGGAGGTGTTGGTTTGATCGACCCAGAGTTGGTGGTCTTCCTCGAAGGAGGAGTAGTGTTGATCGGCGTAGGTGATGGGATCGGAAGTAGGCGTGAGGAGATGCCAGGCAGTGGAACCTTCGAGGGAAATGGCGGTGACAAACTCGCCAGGCTCGGGTCGGTTTCCGGCGGAGCCGATGAGCTGCTGCATGGAAATGAGGTGTTGGCCACCGGTGCTAGTGAAGGTGGCGAGGGCTTCTTCATTGCCGGGGGTGACGAAGCGGAAGTTGGGATCTCCGGGATTGAGGAAGTCATCCTGGTCGGCGGTGTAACCGAGGGCTCCTTGGGAAGGAGGGGTGAAGCCGGTTTGGAGGATTCTTTTTCCATCAATGACAAGGCGAGCGGAATTGCGTCCGCGAAGGAGGATTCGATGGGTGCCGGGAGGGAGGGTGATGCGGGAGGAGGCGCGAAGAAGATAGGGGGATTTGCGGTGGTCACGAACGCCGGTGGTGACGTAGTGAAAGGGAATCGTGGGGAAGGCGAAATGTGAACGAGTGAAGGTCTCGGTGGCGGCGGGGTGTTTTGTTGGCCAAGCTTTGCCGGAAGGAATTCCCTTGGTGCAGATTTCGACGAGGACGGAATCGGAGGGGATGTCTTCTGGATTGGGTTCGGAGGGTGGAGCGAGGTGTTGATAGCGGGCGAGGAGGAGGGCTGGTGGGATGATTTCGCGATAGAGGGCGAGGTTGTCAATTGTGCCATCGAGGGAGTTGGAGGGGGCGCCTCCATTGCCGGTGCCGATGATGATGTCATCGGCATCCGTGACGGGTGCCGAGGTGGTGGGGCCGCCCATGTCCCACGTGCCTTTTTTGACTTCGAGGCCGTCGATGAAGGAGACAATGCTTTCAGGTTTCCCGAAGGTGTAGCTTAGGGCGAGATGGTGCCAGTCGCCATCGTCAGCAAATCCTTGGGAGGCGGTCCAGCGGTGGTATTCGCTTTTTGTTCCCGCGGAGCGAAAGAGGAAGGTGGGGAGGGCGGTGCCGTTGTCCCCTTTTAAACGGAGGGCCCAGTTTTGGTTTTCGGGAGTGAAAGTTTTGTTTTGGTGACGGCCTTTTCCGATGAGGTAGGTAAAGCCGCCGTTGAGGAGGGATTTGAGAGAAACCCAGGCTTCGATGGTGAGGGAGTCGTCGTTTGTAAAGCGGAGGGAGGCGTGATCGGGGAGGTCGCTTTCGTGGAGTTTCCAGGCCGATGATCCGTCGAGTGAGAGGGAGGTATTTTCAGCGGGGAGGGTGGGGTATTCCGGGGATGTGAGCGAGCTTTTGGCAAGGGTCGCTTTCCCGACGGGAGAGCCGGGGTAGGAGGTGTCGAAGTCCCAAGAGATGAGGGGGGAGACGTCGGGGAGCGGGTCGTTGTCGTTTTGCGCTGATGCAGGGAGGCACGACGCGAGAATGACCTGAGAAGAAAGGGCGAGATGTCGGAAAAGGTCGGGCATGGAGCAAGCGGTCAGGAAAGATACTCGGTATTCTGGAGGGATTTTTATTCTAACGCGGAGGAGCGGCGGGTTTTGATAGTGTGGGAGAGGATCTTTCCATTGAATGGGTTGGGAGCTTCGTAGTTGCCGGCGGAGGTGAAGTCGTCTCTTCCGATGGAAAGATTGTCCTTTGGTTGGACGGGGATGAGGCCGGGGGATGGTATTTCGACGGAGGTGCCGTTGACTGAGAGAATGAGTTTTTTTGTGGTGATTTCAGCGAGGAGCTTGATGGTCCCAGTGGCTTTTTCTTTGGCGCTGAGGCGGGTGACTTTACCATTCATGCGGATGTCGAGGGCGGGGATACCTTTGATGAAGTGAAGGGCGTAGCCGTGTTCCCGGCCGCCTTGGGCGAGAACAACGCCGTGGGGATTGTCGGCATCGACGGTGGCACGGATCGTGAGGGAGCGGTTGGCGATTTGGGGAGACTTGGAGGTGTTTTTTTTATGAGAGGTTTTTTTGTAGCCGGGCTCGGGGAGAATGTGGGGGGCGGCGTGGACTCGTTTGGCCCAGGTTTCCCAGTCTTCGACGAGTTGGTCTTTGATGACGCTGTAGTTTTTGGCGACGTTATTTTGCTCCGAGCGATCTTCGGCAAGGTTGTAGAGCTCCCAAGTGATTTCGAGAGGTTGACGTTTGCCCCAGACGAGTTTCCAGTCGCCCTTGCGGAGGCCTCGGGCTTCCTGGTGTTCGAAGGCGAGGACGCGATTGGGGATGGCTTTGGGATCGGTGATGGCAGGGAGGAGAGAGGAGCCTTCGACGGGGCTGATTTTGTGGCCGTTGCGCTCGGTGGGATACTTAGCTCCAGTTGCTTCAAGGATGGTGGGGACGATGTCCATGAGGTGGGACGGAGTCTTCACATATTCTTGGGTGGGTTTGATGCCTTTTGGCCAGTGGAGGACGAGGGGAGAGGCGATCCCGCCTTCGTGGCAGAAGTGTTTGTACATGCTCAGCGGGGTGTTGCCGAGATTGGCCCAGCCGGAGCCGTAGGAGGAGTGGGTATCGGGTTGGCCAATGTTGGCGAGGTCATCGCCTGTGTGGAGAGTGGTGGTGCCACGGCGGGAGCGGCCATCGAATCCGAAGGGACCCCACTCGTAGCAGGCTCCGTTGTCAGAGAGAAAGGCGATGATGGTGTTGTCGAGTTCGTCATTCTTTTCGAGATCGTCGAGAATGCGGCCGATTCCTTGGTCAATGTGCTCGACCATGGCGGCGAAGGTGGCCATGCGGCGGGCGAGATCTTCGCGGCGGTTGGCGGGGAGGTCGGTCCATTTGGGGTTGGGTTTGCCGGAGAAATGATTGGCGATGTCATCTCGATCAACGGGGACTTCGGAAAGAGGAGGGAGTTTGGCGTCGGTGCTGATGAGGCCGAGTTGCTTTTGGCGCTCGAAGCGCTCGTTACGGAGGACGTCCCACCCCTTGCGGTAGGTTTCCATATGGCGGTCAATGGATTCCTTGGGGGCTTGGATGGGAAAGTGAGGGGAGGAATGTGCGAGGTAAAGGAACCAGGGTTTTTTTTGCCCTTCTTTTTTCGCGCGGGCTTGTTTGAGGAACTCGAGAGTGTAGTCGGTGAAGACATCAGTGACGTAGAAGTCTTTGGAGACGGGGAGTTCGGGCTTGGCTGACTCGGGAAGGCGAATGTAGTGGGCGGGGTTCCATTGGTCCTCGGAGTGGGCGAGGAAGTTTTTGTAGCCGTAGTAGTTCTGAAAGCCGCGGTGAATGGGGCCGGGTTGGGCCATGTGCCATTTGCCGACCATCCAGGTGGAGTAGCCGTGGTCGAGGAGCATCTCGGCAAGAGTGGCGCAGGTGGGGAGGAGGGCCCCTTTGTAGGCGAGGCCTTTTCCGGGAGGTTGTTTTGAGTGAGTGAAGGAGCCGATGCCGGCCTGGTGGGGGTGGATGCCGGTGATGAGAGAGGCGCGGGAGGGGCAGCAGCGAGCGCTGGTGTAGAAGGAGGAAAACTTGGCGCCGCCTGTGGCGAGACGGTCGAGATTGGGCGTGGGAATTTCGCCGCCGTAGCAGGAGAGATCGGAGAAGCCGAGATCGTCTGCGAGGATGAGGAGGACGTTGGGTTTTTCGGCAGCTTGAAGGGGAAGAACGAGGAGGAGAAAAGTGACGAGGAGTTTCATGAAGTTGTTCGTTGTTGATTATTGACGTGTAAGGACAGGGCTGCTTCGAGTGAGGATACGGAGTTCATCGATGCCGTATCCGGCGCGAAGATCGGTGTCATTCGTCGGGGTGCGGGGAATTGAGATGAGCTTGGTGTAGGTGGCTTCTGGCATTTCAATGAACTCGGCCTGGACGCGGATCATACGTGGGAGACTGGCTTGGATTTTATCGAGAAGGGAGCCGCCTTCGGTGGTGGTCTGAGAGCGGGTGATGACGGTGGGAAGGGACTTACGAAGACGACAAGAGAGAAGACGGTGGATTTCATAGGTGATGAAAGTAAAGCGAAGGGAGAATGTTGCGTCGAGATGAAAACAGTAAGAGAAGATGAGGTGAGAGCAAAAAAAACGGCGTAGGAAAAATCCCGACGCCGTTGCTCTAGGGGTAAAAATCTAGGTGAGATTTACGCCAGCGATTTTGCCAGCTTGGGGGGCGGGATTGCTTCCCTTCGGCTCAAGGCTTTGTGCATTTTGTTGAGAGCGACATTTTGGATTTGGCGGATTCGCTCGCGACTGACTCCGAAATTACGGCCGATCTCTTCGAGGGTGAGAACCCGCTTGCCGTTGAGACCGAAGCGGGACCTGATGATTTCCGTCTCGCGCTCATTGAGAGTGTTGAGGACAACGTCGAGATCATCGAGGTGGCCTTTCTGGCTCAGGGCTTCGAGAGGATCGGTCGCACGGTCATCACCAATGGTCTCTCCAAAATTGGCAACGCTGTCATCGTGTGTGGGTTCATCGAGCGAGCGGGTCTGCTTTGCGGCCTGACGAATGAGAGCCAGTTTTTCTCGAGGGATGCCAAGCTCTTTAGACAGCTCCATGTCAGTTGGCTCGCGGCCCATAGTTTCGGCCATCATCGCGGAAATACGTCGGACACGGGCCATCTTGTCGACAAGGTGGATTGGCAGGCGGACGGTTTTCCCCTGATTGGCAAGGGCACGCTTGATCGACTGTTTGATCCACCAACATGCATAGGTGCTGAGCTTGCCTCCTTTTGTGGGGTCGAATTTTTCGACAGCCTTGATGAGCCCCATGTTGCCTTCGGAAATGAGATCGACCATGGGGACTCCGTAGTTGGAATAATCTTTGGCGATCTTTACGACGAGGCGGAGATTGGATTCGATCATGCGAGCTCGAGCTTTTTCATCCCCGTTCTTAATACGGGCTGCGAGCTCAATTTCCTCTTTGGGAGTCAGAAGTTCGGTCTTGGCGATCTCGCGCATATACATTCGGATGCTGCTATCGGTTTCAGAATTTGACATAGTGATACTCCTGATTGCTAGAAGTGTGCCAGAACTCTCTTTTGCGAAGGCGAGAGGATCTGATATCAGATTCCCTTAAGTTTCCGGTCTATTCTCAGGCTATATCCGTAGCAAAAAAAGACTCCGGTGATCATTCCTGGGATGACGGTGAGCCAGAATTCGGGAGTACCTGCGACAAAATGTCCCCCTAAAACGAGCACATAGATGACAAGATAGCTCGCCAGACTTCCAAAGATCACCGAGAAGCTGGATTTTTGGAACTTTCGAACGAAAACGATCACAAGTTCGGCCGAAAAGTAGGTGGAAACAAGACTGATGAATCCTTGGGTGAGGGCCACCTGTAGCCGGGTTGCCCAACCGTGGTGCCAGTTGGCATAAAGGCCCCAGGTAATGAAAGCTAAGGCAGCAAGCAGACTTATGCGCCAAGATTCAGAGGAGCGCCTACCATCGGACATTCGGCAAGTGTTACCGGGGGGGCAGGGAGAGAGCAAGAGCCGACGTTCCAAGACAAAAAAACCGCTCGGGCTATCGCCGCGCGGTGTTTGCTAGATGATTCCCTTAGCGGATCACTACTTGGCGGGTTCGGCGGAGGTCGGCGAAGCAGATTTATTGCGTTGAAGGTGGGTGAGGGGGCACAAAGAAGCCGACCTTTGTTCGGGTCGGCTCCTTCGTGAAAAAATGGGAGGGATCAAATCCTATCGGCTAGCGCCGACGGCGCAGGCCGAGGGTCATGAGACCGATCAGGCCAAGAAGTGGTCCGGATGGTTCTGGAATCAGGGATGTTGTTGAGCCACCAGCTGCGAGGGCTCCGATTTCGGCCCCGTTAAGAGTGGTGTTCCATACGGCCATCTCATCGATCATACCACCGAAGCTGTTGGCTTTGGTAGGACCTTCAGCACCGATTGTGAAGGCACCATCAAATGTACTAACCGGGGCACCGCCATCAACCGAAACAGACAAGGCACCATCGATCCAAATCTCGCGCTTGCCATCGGCGTCCCTTTGAAACACGAAGTGCTGCCAGGTGTCCGTTACGACTCCCGTCGTTGTGACTCGCTGTGGTCCGCCGCAACATCCCGCCTGGTCGAAGTAGATAGTTCCATTGCCCCAAGGAGTGTGTGCCTGAGCACCACGCTGGTTGCCAGTCGCGTCGGGGGCGTGCAACCAGAAAGCACTGGTGTTGCCAATCCCAGTGTTCAATTGCCAGAAGCTGACTGAGAAGGAGTTATTTGCGGTGAGTGAATCAAAGTGGGAGCCAGCGCCGACCTCTGCGTATGCGCCGTCATTAACTGCACCGAGATCGAGCGCCTCGTCGCCGGCGAGACCGCTGTAACCACCATTGGAAATAGTGAGGGCCGCTGTTCCACCGAGGCTGGCGTTCGAGGTCGGGCCGGACTGGTTGGCGGTAGTGCCATTGAAGTCGAAGTAGGCGACCAAGTTGCTTGCAGTGACAGCTCCGTTTGCGGAGGCAGCAAGACCAGCAAGGAGAGCGAGGCTAGTGAGGAATGGTTTGGCTTTCATGTTGAGGGTAAAGAATTGAATTGCGGGCACTTTTTTCAAAGTCAACTAGCCTTTTATTTAGAAATTCACGGTGAGTCAATCTGATTTGACAGGTAATTTTTGATATCGGTTGGTTTCGGGAGTTTCCCTTGTCTGAGCTTCTCCATCCCCTCGGGATTGAGGCAGCTTGCTCGCCGAGTTCTCCGCGGAACGTGCGCTAACTCCGACACACTCCTAGGATTTTTCTTTTTGGGTGGACTGTTTGAGGACGCCGTCTAAGGGATCGGAGAGGAGAGAAAGGGGGGTGCTCTCTACTGGGCGGGGGATGGGGACAGCTATTGATTTCATCGATGTTGTGCTTCATGAAATGTATTTCTGGAAATAACGGACCCTTTGTAGGTTTGTGACTGTGCGGGAGCTATTTCGGGCTGCGCACGACAAACATCATCAAAATCAACCATGCAGGATTTTCGACCCAGTGATACCGCAAAACTCATCGCCCGTAGTCTTCTGCTGGCTTCCCAAGAGGACTGTCTGCAGATGCTTGTTCCCGAGGGGGTGGAATCGGCCTTGCGTAGGATTTTAGATTCACGTGCCGGTCGGGACTGGATTTTCCCGGTTCGGAAGAATGCGTTTTTTCGGAAACTTTTGTTTTTGGGCGAAGGCCTTTTGCTTCCCGGGATCATCACCCACTACCTTGTTCGCAAGCTGCAAATCGAACGGGCCGTGGAAGGCGCCATCTCCGGTGGCTGCAGGAGGGTTGTGGTTCTTGGAGCGGGATACGATACGCTGGCGTGGCGCTTGCACCGAAAACATCCTGATGTCCGTTTTGTCGAGCTTGATCACCCCGCGACGCAGCAGTCGAAGAAAAAGAATCTAACCGCTGGTTCGAATTTGGACTTCCAGCCACTTGATTTGATGTCGGATCTTCCGTCGTCTCTTCTCAATGAGCCGGAGTTGCCGACGGTTGTCGTGATCGAAGGGGTGACAATGTATCTCCCGCCAAAACGAGTGGAGGAATTGATGCGGGATGTGGCATCGGTGATGGGGCCGGAGGGGCGGGTTGTGTGGACCTTCATGGAGCGTGACAAGAAGGGGGTGATTGGTTTTCGAGGAGAGAGTTCGCTGATCTCCCGCTGGCTCAAAAGGCGTAGTGAACCATTCCTCTGGGGAATTTCGAGAGATGAGTTGAGTCACTTTCTGAAACCATGTGGCTTGCAACAAAATGAGCTCGTTGATCATGAACAGCTCCGCCGTGACTGCCTGCTCCCCCGAGGGCTTAATGCGCTCCCGCTGGCAGAAGGCGAGTTGATCGGAATCGCCATTTCTTTTTGATCATGAACACGGAACTCAATTGTAACGACAAGCACTCAAAGCTCAATGCGACCCGGGTGACCAGAGTTCTCTATCCCGCTTCGGAAGAAGAAGTGATCGTAGCGATCCGGGATGCTGCGGCTGCCGACCAAGCGATTTCGATTTGTGGCGCACGGCACGCGATGGGTGGTCAGCAGTTTGGTTCTGATACGCTCTTGCTGGATCTTTCGGCACTCACGGAATTACAAGCGGTGGACCAGGAGCTCGGGTTCGTGGAGGCGGGAGCTGGATTGATGTGGCCGGAGTTGCTCGAGGGGCTCCTTGAACAGCAGGAAGGTCAGGATGCAGTTTGGAGTATTCGTCAAAAACAAACGGGGGCCGATGATCTAACTCTGGGTGGATCTCTGGCGGCCAACATCCATGGCCGGGGATTGCAAATGCGGCCGATCATCGATGACGTAGAGGCCTTTACCTTGATCGACGGAAGTGGGTGCCGCCATCGGTGCAGTCGCGGTGAGAACAAAGAACTTTTCGGGCTCGCGATCGGAGGATACGGATGTTTTGGAGTGATCACTTCCGTGCTGTTACGACTTACCCCGCGTCAAAAGGTGGAGCGGCTGGTCGAGATCACGACGATGGACCGGGTTGTGTCCGTTTTGGAGGCGCGGTTGGCGAGCGGTTGTCTCTACGGGGACTTTCAGTTTTCGATCGATGAATCATCGTCCGATTTTCTGAATCGCGGAGTTCTTTCATCCTATCGCCCGGTCGACTCGGCCCGGGGAATGCCTCCCGCCCGCAATGATTTGGGAACCACCGATTGGGAGGAGCTCATCCATCTCGCCCATCATGATCGGGCCAAGGTGTTTCAGGTTTATTCAGATTTCTATCTGTCATCACATCGATCTCTTTATTGGTCGGACACGCATCAACTCAGCGTCTACTTGGAGGATTATCACAGCAAGTTGGACCACGACTGCGGAGCCAAGGTTCCTGCCAGTGAGATGATCAGCGAACTCTACGTTCCCCGGGAACACTTGACTCGATTTATGGAAAAGGCGGCGACCTTGTTACGGGACGGAAAGGTGCCCGTGATCTATGGAACAGTTCGTTTGATTCAGAAAGATGACGAGAGTTTTCTGGCGTGGGCGCAGCATGATTTTGCCTGCATTATTTTCAACCTGCACACCGAGCATGACCGTGAGGGAATCGCGCGTTCTTCAGCGGCCTTTCGAGCGCTCATTGACGTGGCGCTGGAGTTTGGCGGTTCCTATTATCTGACCTACCACCGTTGGGCGCGGAGGGATCAGGTTGAAAGAGCGCATCCCCAGTTTTGCGGGTTTCTTGAGAAGAAGGAGCACTACGATCCCGGGCATCGTTTCCAGAGTGAGTGGTGGAAACATCATCGAAACCTCCTAAAGCCATGATCATTCACGAACCGGTGACACTGTTGACAGACTACCTCCTAACCCTTCTGGGAGGGGGGCTGGCGTGGCGCTTGTGGCGTGATCCGGCGATGTCAATTGCCGCGGTTCGCTGGTGGTTTCGGGCGCTCCTTGTTCTCGCACTCTCCGCTCTGGTGGGCGGGAGTTATCATGGCTTTGCCCCAAACTTTCCCGGGATAGTAGATGAAATTTGGTGGCGTCTCGTCCTTTGGACCATCTGCCTTCTGGGTTACACAATGGGAGCGGCCTTGGTCTGCGAATTTTCATCCTCAAGTGGTCGGGTTTTCCTGAAACGCTTATTGGTCACGAAGTTGGTTCTGTCTTCGACAATCGTCTTGATCCTGCCGGATTTTTTTGTGGCGATCATTGATTATGGTTCCGCGATGCTGGCGTGGCTCGTGGGGGCTTTGATGGTGAGGCGGACTTGGCGCGGATGGATCATTGTGGCCGTTTTGCTATCAATGGCGGCGGCATGGGTACAACAAAATGGAGCGCAATGGGCGGGTGTTCTTAATCACAATGATCTGTTTCATTTGATCCAGGCGCTAGCTCTGGTGGCCTTTTATCGGGCCGCTTTGCGGATGGGAGGTACCGAGGTGCGATCGCTTTTTGGGTGGGCCGCTTGAGGGCGCCGTTTAAGGGATCGGAGAGGGGAGAACGGGCAGAGCTATCGGTTTACATGTTGTTCAGCCTTAATGGTCATAGAAACCAGAATGATCGAGATGAGACAGGCCCCGGCAATGATTATGAAGCCCGCGTTCCAGCCTGCGCGATCTATCGCGTAGCCAATAACAATGTTAGCCGATACAGCACCCCCGACATAGCCAAACAAGCCAGTAAAGCCAGCCGCTGTCCCCGCTGCTTTTTTAGGGACTAAATCCAGTGCAAACAGTCCGATTAACATGACTGGGCCGTAGACGAAAAACCCGATTGCTATTAGCATGGCAATATCCAATTGCGGATTTCCGGGCGGGTTCAGCCAATAAATCAATACGCAAATTAGCGTTAATGCCATAAAGATAATCAGGACTGGAGATCGATGGCCTTTAAAGACCTTATCAGAGAGATAGCCCGCTAGAAGGGTGCCGGGAATTCCTGCCCATTCGTAAAGGGCATAGGCCCAACTGGATTCATCGAAAGAAAATCCTTTGACTTCACTTAGATAAACCGGTGCCCAGTCAAGCACGCCGTAACGCACTAAATAAACGAAGGCATTAGCAACGGCGATAGCCCATAGTAGTTTGTTGTTTAGCACATAAGTAAGAAATATTTCTTTCGCGGAAAATTCTGTTTCGTGGCTTTCCTGATATTGGAAAGCAGTTGGGTAGCTCTCCTTGTATTGTTCTATGGCCGGCAGTCCTTGGGATTGAGGTGTGTCTCTCACTGTTATCCAAATAAACATGCCGATAACCAGTGCGATCATGCCATGAAAATAAAAGACCGAGTGCCAGTCGCCAAATAACGTCATGCCGAGGATGGCAATCACTCCCACCAAGCCGCCGCCGAGATTGTGAGCAACATTCCACACCGCCATTTTTGTGCCACGTTCCGCCGGCGAGAACCAATGGACCATCACGCGTCCGCTCGGCGGCCAACCCATTCCCTGGAACCAGCCATTCAGCATCAGCAATGCAAACATGATAGCGACTGAGCTGGAGGCTACGGGCAGTTTGTCTATAGTCGTGCCCATGAATATCATGACCAAGGCACTCGCAAGAAGTCCCAGCGACATAAAGTTTCTGGCATTACTGCGATCTGAAACGCTACCCATAATAAACTTTGATAAGCCGTACGCGATTGCGACGCCCGATAGAGCAAAGCCCAACTCCGTTTTGCTATAGCCTTCTTCGATCAGGAAAGGCATTGCTAGGGTGAAGTTTTTCCGAACCAAGTAGTAACCGGCGTAGCCGATAAAAATCCCAAGAAAAACCTGCAGGCGCAGGCGTGAGTAGCTACTGTCGACGTCTTCATCAGCCCTCGGTTGGCTGTGAGCGGCGGGTTTTAGGAAGCCAATCATAGTAAGTTTTTACTCTGGTGTGCGCTGTGAAAAATTTGCGGCTTGGAATCAAGGGGAAGCCGGGCACGACCCCACACCCTTGATGATGAGAGTGTCGCGACCTCAGCTTTGGAATCAAGGCAAAGCGGGCGGCGGGTTTGCAAAAAACGACGATAGCCTATCGCCATCTCCGTGTTCAACTCATTGACTTGCGATTTCGGAGTTTTTGGATCTCGTGCAATCTCGTAAAGAGCGTGACCGGGATTTTTTGGCGCAAGTTGCCTTATGGACAACTCCGAGCCCCCTGTTTTTGGCCATCACCGGGGTTCGCTTTCATCTCAAATAGCTCGGTTCATTCCGTGAGTCTTATTTACCTGCGGGGGCACGCTAGGGTGACGACGAGCCTGAAAAAGGGCCAAGTCTGCGCCAGAATTCTCTTCCCTAGCCCGCCGTGAAACCATTGCAGTTATCGGGATTGTGTGGATTCATTTTCACGCTACTTCCGGCATTTTTTATATGGTCAGCGCTTTGGGTCTTCACCCTTTGCGGAATCTGCCAGGAACTGAACGGCATCGACGATGACATATTTTTCTTCGGTTCCCTCGTTGGAAATGGTCACAGAACCGGACTTTCCTTTCTTGAATTCAAACACTCCCAGTGAGCGGAAGAGTTTTCCGTGTTTTGGAACATTCTGCTGGTTGATCCGGATCGTCGTTCTGCCGGCCGCATGGATAATGGTGACGGGTGTGGTGGTCGAGCGCTTCAGATTATAGCAGTGGGAGACACGAACTTCGTATTTCCCGGCTTTTGGGAAAATTGGTGTCCAGGTCACCGATTTTTTCCCCTTGTCCGACTTCTGATCGTGGAGATAGCCAATGCCGACGTAGGGCGGGGTGTGGGTCGAGTATTGCCACCGGCCCTTAAGAACAGCATCGGTTTCATCGAGAACAATTCCGGGGAGTGTCTTTGGATCCGGGACGACGAACTTCACGTTGGCAGCGATGTCAACCGCGCCCGGCGTGTGGGAGTTGGGCACGGCGTCGGGATGGGGCTCGATGGAAAATCCGGAACCTGCTCCCCAAAGCAGAGCGATCGTCAGGAAACCTTTCCTCATGGTGATGAAGCTAGCAGGACAGTCGTCTGGGCGCGATGTCATTATCGCCGGCCTTGCAACTGTCGTGAAAGCTACCCGGACTCCCAATCTCTTCCTTGTTTCCAGTGAAGCTTGGCGAACTCCAGGCGGAGGCGCTAAAGACCCCGTCAAAACTAACAATGATGCTTTTATAGAAGCTAAAGCGGCCATTCAAAGTGGGAGTGCAGCGCGACTGAGATTGCTCACAGTGGCATGCTTCGGATCAGCTCAAGCTCACCATCCCAGTGCTGTCACCG
>JAPKDJ010000052.1 GCA_026421245.1 Akkermansiaceae bacterium
AGGGCGGGAGAAAGACCGATCGAATTCATGAGAAGGGCAGTGCCGACGACGAGCGTGAGGGTGGTTCTCGGACGAGCTTTGCTCCATCAAGTGAGCGGCATCCGGCGCAGGCGCAGGTGGTTTACGGCATGCCAGACCGCAACCCATCGGTGTCGAAGCAAGCCTAGCGGTGACCTTCGAGGGGGATGAGGATTCCGCGACGAACGATATTAGAGACCTTCATCAAACTGTGAGAGTAAACGTGCGGACCAGTGTAGCCAGTCCGCGAAGATGGTGATTTGCGAATCTTCGGCAGATGTGTCAGCTTGCTCGCATGAGCGACAAAGCTGATCAAGAAATCACCCTCGAAGCCGGAACCCACTGGATGTGCGCTTGTGGTAAGTCCGCTAACTATCCTTTCTGCGACGGCATGCACAAGGGGTCAGGCAAGGGGCCGGAGAAACTGGTTCTGAAGGAGGTGACTACGATTCCGATAAAGCTTCCCTAGTCAGAAGGTTAGTTTGGAATTAAAGAGATGATTAATCGATCACCCGGGATCTCGTTTTGTCGAATCATGGTCTGGCCTTGGGAGTTGGTCGCTTTGCCCAAAGGTGCGCGATGAAGTTGATTAATCGTTCTCGATATCGGCGGGGGCGTAAAAGCCGTTCTGGTTTTTGGTGGCTTCCCGGACTTGTTTGACTTTGGCGGGCGAGATGATGGAGGCTTTGTTACCGAAGGTGTTTCGGACGTAGGTGAGGACGGCGGCGAGTTCTTCGTCTGAGAGTTGTTTGAAGGCGGTCATGGGGACCTGGCCGGGGTATATTTTCCCTTTGATCTCGATGGGGCCGAGGAGGCCGTTGAGAGTGAGTTTGATGAGGCGGTCTTCGCTGCCTTGGACCCATTTGGTGCCCGCGAGCGGGGGGAACATGGCGGCGGGGAGGCCTTCGCCATCGGATTGGTGGCAGGTGATGCAGTGTCCTTCGCGGCTGTAAACTTCGGCTCCTTTATTGAAGGAGATGAGGTTTGCTCCTTTGAGTGGACTGGTGGGTTTGCCGTGTTTTTCGTCGGTTTCGGTGGCGAGTTCCTGCCCTTTGAGGTGGGCTTCGGCGGTGGTGAGGACAGGCTTGATCCAATTGTCGGTGGCGTGTTTGGAGACCTTGGCGAGGACGGCGAGTCCTTTTTCAGGAGTGAGCCAGGAAGCGGCGACGGCGGCTTGAAGGCGGACCCGGGCGGATGTGTCAAAGGCGGATTTTTGGAGAAGTTGAGATTGGTTGGGGATCTGATGGCCGCTGTAGCGGAGGACGTCGACGGCGGCGGCGCGGACGCGGTGGTCTTTGGCGGAGAGGAGCTTTTTTAAGAGGCCTTCGGAGACTTGATTGAAACCCCAAGTGACCCAGAGGGCTTCAAGGATAATGTGTTCATAGCGTGGGGAATTTGGCTTGAGAGAAGCCGTCCATTTTTGGAGGGCGGGGAGGACTTCGGTGGCATTTCGGGCGCGGAGTTCGCGGCGGGTGCGGTAGCGGGTGCGGTATTCGGGGAGGGTGAGGTTTTCGAAGAGGGTGGCGATTGGGGCGTTGTGGATTTGGGCGGGCTTGACGAGGGGGCGTTCAGGGTAGGTGATGCGGTAAATGCGGCCGTGGAGGTGGTCGCGGAGGGGATCGCGTGCGCTGTGTTGCATGTGCCCGACGAGGACGTTGTGCCAATCGACGAGGTAGAGTGAGCCATCAGGTGCGAACTCAAGATCAACGGGGCGGAAATTTCCGTCGGATGATTTGAGGAGGTCGTGGCGGTGCTTGCTGGTGAAGCCGGCCTCGGAGTCGCTGAGGTGATGTTGTTTGGTACCGAGGAAACCAATGGTGTTGTTGAGGAGGACGTCGCCTTGGACGTCATCGGGGAAGTGTCGGCTGGAGACAAATTCGAGTCCGGAGGTGGGGCGGACGCGTTGGCTTTTTTCGAGGATGCTGGGTGGCTTGGGAGTGAATTGGCCGTAGTCGACATTGACGGAACCGGGAGTCATCCAGTGGAGGTCGGGGTCGGAAGTTTCGAGGAAGAAGGGCTGGCCGAAGTCATCGAAAGCGGTGCCCCATGGGTTGGGGATGGAGAGGCGGGCGGTGCGTTCGAGGTGGTTGCGTTGCGGGCTGTAGCGGAAGAAGCCTCCGTTCGAGCTACGGATGGGCCCGTAGGCGGTTTCGATGTTACTGTGGAGGAACGTGCCTTCGCCCATGTAGATGGCACCGGAGGGGTCAGCACAGAAGGCGCTGATGACGTGGTGGGTGTCGTGGTCGTCGAAACCGCTCAGGACGACTTCGCGGACATCGGCTTTGTCGTCGCCGTCGGTATCTTTTAAGAGAATGAGGTGGTTGCCTTGGGCGACGTAGACGCCGTTGTGTGAGATTTCGAAACCGGTGGGGAGGTGGAGGTTATTGGCGAAAATGGTTTCCTTATCTGCTTTGCCGTCGTTGTTGGTGTCTTCGAGGATAAGGAGCTTGTCGTTTGGTTTGGCGTCGCCGGGTTTGTAGTGGGGGTAGGTGGGCATGGTGGCGACCCAGAGGCGGCCTTGGTTGTCGAAGGCGAGTTGGATGGGATTGGCGAGGTGGGGGAATTCTTTTTCGGAAGCGAAGAGATCGATTTTGTAGCCGGGCGCGGTAGTGAATGAGGCGAGGGCTTTGTCGTTGTAGAGGTATTCAGTGGTGCCGTTCTTTTTGCTGGGGCGGTAGTTGGTTTTGACCTCGGGGAGGGGTTCCGTTTTGGCATCAGCGGCGGCGAGATCGAAGGTTTTTTCGGCAAGGGCGGCCCAGATGGCATGGTCACGGTTGGCGGTGAGTTGCTCGAGCTTTTTGAGTTCGGGCGGGTAGTTGACGGGGCCGAAGGGGCGGTGGCGTCGGCCGTAGACATGGACCCCGTTGGGGATTTTGTAGTATTTTTCCCACATCCAGTTTTTTTCGCGAACGGCGGCCTGAACGGCGTCATGAGGTGCGTTCCAGGGGGCGATGCCGAAGAGGCAACGGATGAGATGTTGTTGCAGGTATGAATAACCATCTTTGTTGAGAAGGATCCCGTCTCGGGTGAGGGGAATCTTACCGGGACTAAAGGTAGATTTTGAAAGGACGAAGCAGTTGACGAAGGTCACTTTTTCGGTTCTGGCGATTTCCTCCATGGCGGCGGTATAGAGTCCGAGGTTGGAGTGAATGTTTCGTTCGTAATCGTTTGAAGGATCTTCAAATGCAGTTGGAGAAACGAGGGCGAGCTGGGGAGCGGATGTGCCGTTGTATTTTTGGGAGCGGGTGTGGGCGATGAAGGCGTGGAGCTCGCCTCTGAAGTTTTCGAGTCCAGCGGGGCCGTTGAAGGATTCATTGAAGCCGAAGAAAGCGATGAGGATGTCGGGCTTGAGTTGGGTGAGCCATTCATCAGGAGTGGGCATGGAGCCGGAGCCGGTTTGGGTCGAACCCCAGCGGTCCTTGGTTTTTGAGAGGGGGGGGTGGAATTTTTCGGCACCGGGGAAGGCCCAGGGGGTGGCGCGGGCGGAGTGGGGACGGAAGCCGGGGGTGTTTCCTTCATCACACATATTGCGGATGAAGAGGTTCTTTTTGGGGTGCTGGAGATGAAGGGAGGTTTCGAAGGAGCCAAATTGCATCATGCGGGAGCCGAGGCCGTTGCCGAGGAGAACGATACGGGAGTCTTTTTTAAGAGAAAGGGCGGCGGCGGCCGAAGTGAGGATGCCAAAGGCAGCGATGCTTAATGGCAAAAGCGGACGTAAGAAGGTCATTCCCTCACTACGCGATGGGGAGAGGGAGTCTCGCGTGCTGATTGGAATTTTTTGAGGTCGCTAGAGGGGGCGCCCTCAAAAGGGAGAGACTAGGACAGCTCGAAGTGAATCCACCAAAGTTATTCTTGCTTAGGAATCTCTCTATTCCCCCCTAATTTCCTGAATCTGGTCATGAAGAGGGAGGGGGTCGTTGTTCCCGCACCAGCCATTCGCCGGATGGGCACATCATCTCGTTTTTTTGAAGTTCGAAACACCGGACAACCTCCATGAGGGTGACCTTCTCGAGAGGGGAGTGAGAATTTTTCCGGTGAGGACTTTGGAAATATTTCGGACCGCGGCGGCTGTCGGAACGATACTTTCCACGCGGAGTGGTATTTCCGTTTCCTTCTACTTTTTTTTCGTCCTTGCGATTGCCTTGGTTCGGCTCCCGGTTGAGGGGATTATGAGTTTTGATACGATCATCCTCTCCATTCTCCTTGTTATTGGAGTCCCGATGACTCGATCCCTTTTAGATCGCCGGAAGAGGAGAGAGAACCCTGAGGGGATCGTTCTTGGAAATTTTGGTTTCGCCCGCTAGACGCAGTTGTGAGTTCTATCGTTCGCGAAGGGCGGGCGACGACCATTCTCGCGCTGCCGTTGATGGCCGGTCAGGTCAGCCAGATGCTGATGGGGGTGGTTGATACCTACATGATCGGGAAGATCGGAACGGTGGAGCTGGCGGCGGCGACGCTGGCGCACTCGATCTTACATCTGCCTTTGATGTTGGGGATCGGGGTGGCGATTGCGGTTTCGATCAAGGTTTCGCAGGGGCGGGGAGCGAAGGATAAGGCGATGGCGAAGTCGGCGTTGCGGGATGGTTTTTTGCTGAGTTTGGTTCTGGGAGTGGCGACTTTGATTCTGAGTTTTGTGGCGATTCCGCTGATGCCCTTGCTCCAGCAGGATCCGGAGGTGGTGGAGAGGTTGCCGGTGTTTTTTATCTTGGTGAGTCTCTCGATGACCCCGGCGATTGTGAGTATGGCGGTGCGGAATCATTCGGATGGGATGGCGAAGCCGTGGCCGGTGTTTTGGATTATTTTTGCAGGGGTTTGGCTGAATGTTTTCCTCAATTGGTTGCTGATTTACGGGAACTGGGGAGCGCCGGAGATGGGGTTGGAAGGAGCGGGCCTGGCGACTTTGCTGGCGCGACTGGCGAGCATGATCGGGGTGATGGGATGGTGCCGGTATAGTCCGGATTTGAGGGACTGGTCGCCGCATCGTTGGTTCTTGAAGCCGCAGCGGAAGGAATTGGCTGACTTTTGGAATATTGCTTGGCCCGCGAGTTTGCAGGTGTCTGCAGAAATGAGTGCCTTTATCGTGGCGGCTTTCTTGATCGGGAGCCTAGGAGCGGCGGCGTTGGCAGCGCATACGGTAGCGATCATGTGTGTCGGGACGACTTTTATGGTTCCGCTGGGGATTTCGATGGCTCTGACGGTTCAGATTGGGGAGGCAAAGGGGGCGAAGACTTTTGAGCGAATGAGGCCGATTGTGGTGAGCGGGTGGTTGATGGGATTGATGGTGTCGTTGCTCTTTGTGGGGGTGTTCCTCGTGTTCGATGAGGCCTTGGCTGCCTCGTTTCTGACTGATGAGGGACCAATGGGGATCGTGGTGGGGCTGTTGTGGATTGCCGCGATTTTTCAAATTGCGGATCATTCGCAGATCTTGTCGTCGGGCGTGCTGCGTGGGATGGATGATGTGAAGAAGCCCGCGCTAATCACGTTCATGGCGCACTGGCTCATCGGGATGCCGTTTGGGATTTATCTGACCTTTTGGCAGGGGATGGGAGTGGCCGGGATATGGTGGGGATTAAGTACCGGGTTGATCGCCTCGGCGGTGTTGTTAGGATGGCGGGCTTGGAGAATGACGTCTGGTCGTGTTGGATTGGATCAATGAATTTTTAACTTTTCTTAAGTTGGTGTTGTTCCGGTCTTTTGGGCGGTCCGAGATTTTGGATTTCGACCCTGTCTTTACGGTGATTATTGGTCCGTCAGGTGTTGGGAAAAGATGAAGAGCAGCTCCTCGAATTGGAAACGAGCATGCCAAGGGGAAAGGTCTCGGGAGGGGTTGCGAGATTATTTACGAAACTCCACCTTTACTCCTTCTAGATGAAGGGTTCTCCATCTGGGAGTGGTGGCGGAGTTGAATCCTCTGACCAAAGAAGATCGACGTGCGGCACCGTATCGCGGGTGTGGCGAAATCTTGTGGCAATTTTCGTATTCCTACTTTCGATAAAGTCGAGTTTGACCAGGGCAGCCGAAACCTTTTCCTGATCTGTCGTTCCGAACGATGAGGTCGGCATCGGTGGTGAGTCTCGTGAAGCCATGGGCATTGATGGTTAGCCCACCTGCGCCGATGACTTCGAGGTCTTCTTTTGCAAGGTTCGCGATCAGGCATCTAGATGCTTTCGGGAATCCTTCTAAAGCAGTTTGTCCCGCAGTCCTTCGGTGACGATCTTTGGATTGGCTTTGCCTTTGGAGGCTTTCATGACCTGACCGGTGAGGAAGTTGAGGAGCTTGTCGTTCCCGCCTTGGATTTCGGCGACTTTGTCGGGGTTGTCGGCGATGACTTCATCAATGAGGGCGTCGATGGCTCCGGTGTCGGCGGGTTCGAAGCCCATTTCCTTGGCTAAGGCGGCCGGGTCTTTTTCGGGAGCCTCCCAGAGGGCGGTGAAGAGCTCCTTGGCCTGGTTGTTTGAAACGGTGCCGGCTTCGATGAGGTTGAGGATCTCGGCGAGCTTTTCAGGGGTGACGGGGGAGTCTTTAATCTCGACGGACTTTTCGTTGAGAAGGCCAAGGAGATTGTTGATGATCCAGTTGGCGACCTTTTTTCCGGGTGCCTTTGCTGATTGGACAGTGGCCTCAAAGCACGAGACGAGTTGAATATCGGAAGTGATGACCGATGCGTCATAGGGGGTGAGACCCAGTTCCTCTTGGAAGCGGGCGGATTTTTCGTGGGGGAGTTCGGGGACGAGGGGACGGACTTTTTTGACGTAGGCGGCGGTGGTGACGGGGAGGAGGTCGGGGTCGGGAAAATAGCGGTAATCGTGGGCGTTTTCCTTGGTGCGCATTTCCTGGGTTTCGCCGAGGTCTTCGTCCCAGCGCCAAGTGGCTTGGACGAGGGTATCGCCGTTGTCGAGGGCTTCGCATTGGCGTGCGACCTCGTAGTAAATGGCGCGGCGCACGGCGGAGGTGGAGTTCATGTTCTTGAGCTCAATCTTGGTGCCGAGGTTGTCCTCAGGGTTTTTGCGAACGGAGATGTTGACGTCGCAACGCATTTGCCCTTTGTCCATATCGGCGTCGGAAATGCCACCTGCGATGAGGATTTGTTGGAGGGACTTGAGATAGGCGAAGGTTTCTTCGGCGGAGTCGAGGTCGGGTTCGGTGACGATCTCCATGAGCGGAGTGCCGGCGCGGTTGAAGTCGATGAGGGTGGAGTTGGCGAGGTGGGTGGACTTGGCGACATCTTCCTCAAGGTGAATGCGGTTGAGTTCGACGATCTTGCCGGGGTTTGGGATGTTTTTCTGGGCGTCCTTGGGGTAGTTGTGATCGTAGAGGGGGACGCCGCCGCCGAGACAGAGAGGAAGGTCCATCTGGGTGATTTGGTAATCCTTCGGCATGTCGGGGTAGAAGTAATTTTTCCGGTCCCAGACAACGGTGGGCGGGGTTGAGCAGCCGAGGAGCATTCCGGAGAGGATGGTGCGTTCGATGGCGAATTCGTTGAGAACGGGGAGGGCGCCGGGGAGACCAAGGCAGGTGGGGCAGGTGTGGGTGTTCGGCTCGTCGGCGAATGAGGTTTTGCACCCGCAGAACATCTTGGTGTTCGTTTTGATCTGGCAATGAACCTCGAGTCCGATGGTGACGATGTAGTCTGAAACTGGCACGGGCTTTGTTTAAACGGTAAAGGTCGGAATCTGAAATCCTAAATGTCACGACTTGCGTTTGGTGAGGGCCGGGCGATCTTTAAATATGCTTTGAGTGCTTTGTAAAGTCGCCGAGAAGAAGTCCGGTCGGATTTTTCTCGGAATCGTGGGGGGCCTGATTGTGTGGGCGATTGTTTACTCGAAGATGACCGGGTAGTTTTCGTTTGGATCGAACGGTGAAGTCGTTCACGTGTTTCATCGATTGGTAAGAGGAGAGAGGGCCCCTAGGCCTTTGGGCTGGGCTGGTGGTTTGGGCCCCTGGATTGGGAGTTCAACTGTTGTCTCCCAGCGCGGATGGACCGGAGGGCGAAAGAAAAAGGAGACTCGGGCGGTAGGATTGGTTGAATTTATGAAAAACTCTCTCTTTCTCGCGATCCTTCCGGTCCTGGCGTTGGGCCTTTTTGCGGCCAACGATAAGAAACAGTCTGAAGCCGAATTGGTGGAGGCAAGCATGCCGAAGATCGAGGCACCGAAGAAGAAACATGAGATTCTGTGTTTCTCAAAACCCTATGGATTCCGGCATGGTTCGATCGAGATTGGCGAGACCATGCTCAAGGTGATGGGCAAGAAGACGGGCCTTTTTAACGTGACCTTCTCGGAGGATCTCTCAAATTTTGAGCCTGAGAATATCAAGAAGTTTGATGCGATCTGCTTCAATAACAATACCCACATTCAGAAGGGGTTAAAGGATGAGGCTCAGCGGGCGTCCTTGATCAGTTACGTGAAGAACGGGGGCGGGGTTTTTGCGATTCACTCGGCGACCGATGGGGGTTGGCCGGAATACACCGAGATGATCGGTGGGAATTTTAATGGCCATCCCTGGGGAGCTGGCGGGACTTGGGATATTGCCAATGAAGATCCCGGACACGCGATTGTGAAGGAGGTGCACGGAGGGAAGGGCTTCAAGCTGAAGGATGAGCTCTATCTTTATAAAGACTTCGACCGTTCAAAGCAGCGTGTCTTGATGTCGCTGGATATGAACAGCGAGGCAAATGGAAAGCGCAAGGGGAGCCGGAAGGATAACGACTATGCGTTGGCGTGGGTGAAGGAATATGGCAAGGGGCGTGTTTTTGTGAGCGCCTTTGGCCACAATAAGGAGGTCTTTCACAACCCCGAGATTCTTAAGATGTGGGTTGAGGGCTTCCGGTATATCCTCGGTGAGAGCGAGGTTGAGACGGCCTCGATGGAGAAGCCGGAATTCAATCAGCCGAAGAAGTAAGCGCTTACTTCCACTTGTAAACCTGAAGGCCTTTGAGGTGGCGGACGAAAAGTTCGTTATCGCATACCGCGAGGTGAGCCCAGGTTGCCGGGGTGTCGAGTTCGATTTGGGAGAGGAGCTTGAAGGCTTTTGGGTTGGCTTCGATGTGGAGGAGAATGCCGCGTTCGTCGAGGGCGAGGATGTGCTTACCTTGAGTGACCATTGACCAGTATTTGCCGAATTTGTCTTCGGAGGTCCAAAGGGTTTTGCCGGAGTCGGGGTCGAGGCAGTGGAAGCGTTCGTCGCGGCCGTGAAGGTAGATTTTTCCGTTGATGACGACGGGTGAGGACATGTAGCCTTCGCGTTTATCATCATTCCAGAGTTCTTTGACGGAGAGAGTTTTTTGGTCCTTTGTGATGTCGTAGAGGAAGGAACCTCCGCCGTAGGACGCGGTGAAGATTTTATTTCCGATGGGAGTGGGTGGGAGGATGTTCATGCCACGCATTGCTTTCACGGGGGTGGACCAGACGGGTTTGCCGTTGGAGGGGAGGATGCCGCCGAGGAGGTTTCGGGTTTGCACCAGGATTTGGTCGACGCCTTGGATTTTGGCGCGGTAAGGGGAGGAGAAGGCGCTGCCGAACATGGAGCGTTCATCGGCGAGGGCCTGCCAGATGGTGTCGCCGTTGCTCTTTTTAATTTTGCGGAGGGCGGTGCCTACTTGGACGTAGAGGTGATCGGTGTCGAGGAGGGGGGAGGAGACGAAGCCGAAAGAGGGAAGGGGTGTTTTTTCTTCGGCGGGGTAGTCGCGGCGCCATTTTTCTTTTCCGGTGGAGAGATCGAGGGCGACGAGGACATCGCGCATGCCTCCGACGAAGAGAGTTTTGCCATCGGTGGCAGGAGTGGAACGAACCCAGGAGCCATTTTTAGCGGCGTAGAAGGGAACACGCATCGAACCGGCCCAGGTGGCGTCCCAGATAGGTTTGCCGGTTTTGCGGTCGAAGGCGCGGACGATTTCCTCCTTCTTTTTGAGAGTTTCGACGGTGATGACCTTTCCATCGGCGATGATGGGGCTGGCGTAGCCTTCGCCGAGGTCGGTGGACCAGAGGAGTTTAAGATTATCTTTTGTGAGGCTTTTTGGCCAGGGGGCGGCGCCTTTGTGAATACTGCTATCACGGGTGGGTCCGCGCCATTGGGTCCAGTTGGCCGCGGGAAGGAGGAGGGTGGTGAGGGAGAGCAAGAGGAGGATTTTCATACGAATAATCTCTAGTCTGGACTCGATATTGAGGATGGCAAGTTAAGGAGTGGATGAAAACTTTGGCCCTTCGGCCCCGTTTCTTCTTATCAGATGAAATGCTTTATCCACACGCTCGCACTGGCCGCCCTTGTTTCCACCTCTGCTGCGGAGGGAAAGTGGGTCTCTATTTTTGACGGAGAGACCTTAAAGGGATGGACGAATTCCGGAGGAAAAGCGGTGACAGAAGGTGGCTGGATTGCTGAAAAAGGGGTCCTTCATCGTAAGGGGAAGGGCGGGGATCTATTCACCGAAAAGAGTTACGCTGATTTTGAGTTTCGTTGGGAGTGGAAGATTTCTCCGAAAGGGAACAGCGGGGTGAAATACCGCGTGACCGAATACGGCAAGGCGAAGTTGGGACCGGAGTATCAGATCCTTGACGATGCCCATCCGGATGGCGTGAAGAGCATCAAGCGACAGGCGGCCTCTCTCTATGATCTCTTCCCGGCCAACGACAAAAAGAAGCTCAATCCGGTGGGTGATTGGAATTCCTCACGCGTGGTGGTGAAAGGGCATCACCTGCAGCACTACCTTAACGGGAAACTTGTGGTGGATGTCACGGTGGGCAGCGATGAGTGGAAAAAAGCTCTCAAGAATTCAAAATTCAAGGACAAGGAGAACTTTGCCACCAATCTGAGCGGACGAATTTATCTTCAGGATCACGGCGACAAGGTCTGGTATCGCAAGTTGGAGGTGAAGTCAGAATAGGATTTCGATTTTCTTCCACAATAAACGGCTCCAACCCGCGAGGGGAGGAGCCGTTTATTTTAGGTTTGAAGGAATCCTATTCCACCACCACCACGCGGAAGTAGGCTTCGGCAGGAGCGCCGATTACCGAGAGGTTCAATGGTCCAGTTTCGGTTTGGGTTGCGGGTGCGGCGGCGGCCAGGAAATCGAAGCCAAGGTCGGTCCAGTTTTCCAGGTCGGTGCTGAACTCAAAGCGGTATTTTTTGCCCGGGATGCTGCTCCAAGACGCACTCACGGTGGTGCCGGCGAGGTCGTAAGCGACGATTACGAGAAGCGAGGTCGGGTCCTGAGGATCGGTTCCTGCCACAAATTCGGAGTAGTTCGAGCGCCCGTCTCCATCACGGTCAGTGTCCCGGTCGGATGCGTCATTGGGATTAAGCCCATTGACGGTTTCATAGTCGTTGGGCATGCCATCTTCGTCCGTATCGTTGGCGTTGATAACCGTGGTTGAGAAGAGAATATCACTCACAACAATCCTCTCCGAACCGCCCACGCCCCGGGCCGTGATGACCAACTTGACATCGTCAGGAACGGTGAAAGTTGTCCGGAAGTAGGCAGTGTAACGTTCTCCGCTGGCCGGTGTGGTCAGGATGGTGCCGTGAATGATGGCTTGGTGGCAGCAGCGCTTAACAATACATCACCGGGGACCTTTGATGCTTCGGTGGGAGGAAGAAACCCTCTCTACTCCGACGATGTCCCGGCAGCAGAGATTTTTGACCCAGTTTCGGGGGCAACATACACGAATTTATTCTCACTCGATGCGACTTCGGCAAATTCACAACTGGGCACTGAAAGATCCTGCCGGCATTCCACGAACTATTCCTCTTTATGAAGCGTCTTCTTCCACTTTTCCTTGCCGTCGCGGCTCTTGGTTCCCTCTTTCTCGCCAATGGCCAGGAAAAGGAACCTTCGTCAGCCGAACCTGTTCGCCCCCTCAAGGCTCTCTTGATTGCCGGTGGTTGCTGCCACGATTACGTCAAGCAGCACGAAATCCTCTTCAAAGGCATCCAGGAACGCGCCAACGTCCGAGTTGATGTCGTCTGGACGCGCGACAGGTCGACCAACCCACCGCTCCCAATTTACGACAACCCCGATTGGGCGAAGGGGTACGACATCATCATTCACGATGAATGTGCGGCTTCCAACAAGGATCTCAAGGTGATGGAGAACATTCTCAATGTGCACAAAACCATCCCGGCGGTCCACCTCCATTGCGCGATGCATTCCTTCCGCAATGGCACCGATAAGTGGCCCAAGCACCTTGGCCTCCACTCAACCGGGCACGGTCCGCAGAAACCCCTCGAAATTGCTTATACCAACCCCGAGCATCCCATCACCAAACCCCTCGAAGATTGGGTCACCAAGAACGAAGAGCTTTATAACAATCGCAAAATCTACGACGCTGAACCCCTCGCTTTTGCGACCCAGAAAAACGGCGATCGCGAAAGTTCCGCGATTGTCGCCTGGACCAACACCAAGCAGGGAGCTCCTTCATTTTCCACCACCATTGGGCACAACAACGATACGGTCGAAGATCCCCGCTATCTTGATCTTGTCACTCGTGGGCTTCTCTGGGCTGCCGGGCAACTCAACGACGACTACCTGAAGCCCTACACCGGCTCCAATGTCATTTCGGAGATGGGTGTTAAGGCCAAGAAGGTAGAGACCGTTTTCAGCGATCCTCCCAAGGATGCCGTAAAAGTGAAACTCACCGCTTCTTCCACTCAAACTAGCGATAGTCACTACCCTTGGAAAGCCATCGATGGCGACGAAAAAACCCGCTGGACTGCCAACGGAGAAAATCACCCCGCTTGGCTTCAACTGGAATTTGAGAATCCCGCGACCGTAACTTCCGCAGAGATTTTCTGGGAGGTCCGCAACCAGTGGTATCACTACAAAATCGAAACCTCTCTCGACGGTAAGATCTGGGCCATGGCTTACGATGGCTCCAGGAATCAGCGCAAATCTGATACCAAAGACACTTTCAACGCCCAAAATATCAAGTTTCTCCGCGTCACCACCCTCGGACAGGAATCTGGCAAATGGCCCGCATTTTGGGAACTCCGCCTCACTGGTGAAAAAGGACTGCTGAAGCTCTTCCCCGTTCTCGATAAAAAGGCAGCCGCTCAGGTCAAATCTGCGGGCGCAGTTTTGGGCAAAGGCTTCGAGAAATCCGGTAACATCAAGCCCTTCATCCCCAAGCTCACTCCCGAGGAGGAAGCGGCCATTCTTAAGGATGCTTCCGTTCCCGAGGGCTTCGAGATGACTCTTTTCTCCTCGTGGCAAACCGCCAACTACCCCGTCTATGTCGCTGCTTCCCCCGGTGGGGATCTTTATGTCTCGTCTGATGGCAACGGCTCCCTCGGCCGTCAGGCTCACCGTGGCCGCGTTCTCCGCCTCCGCGATACCGATCAAGACGGCCGCGCCGATCAAGTCACCGAGTTTGTCCGCGACATCGATTCTCCACGCGGACTCATTTGGGATCACGACCGACTCTATCTCCTCCACCCGCCGCACATCTCGGTCTTCTTCGATCGCGATCACGATGGCGTCGCCGAGGAATCAAAACGCCTCATCTCCGACATCGCCTTCGGTTTCAAGGACCGCCCTGCCGACCACACCACCAACGGTCTCGAATTGGGCATTGATGGTTGGATCTATATCGCGGGTGGGGACTTCGGTTTCATGAATGCCACCGGCACCGATGGTCGGACCTTGCAACACCGTGGCGGCGGCGTGATCCGCTTCCGACCCGATGGCTCCGGCCTCGAGATTTTCTCAACCGGCACCCGCAACATTCTCGGAACCCCCATGTCGCCCACTCTCGACATGTTCGCTCGCGACAATACCAACGATGGTGGTGGCTGGGACGTTCGTTTCCACCACTTCACCGGCCTCTCCGATCACGGATACCCGCGCCTTTATAAGAACTTTGAGAAAGAGCACATCCAGCCCCTCGCCGACTACGGTGGAGGTTCTGGCTGCGGTTCCGTCTACATCCACGAGCCCGGCTTTCCCGATGAGTGGAACAAGGCTCCCTTCACCTGCGACTGGGGTAAGGCCGGCCTTTTCCGCCACACCGTGCAACCCTATGGGGCTACTTTTAAGGAAAGCGCCGCACCTGAGAAATTCATCAAAGTGACCCGCCCCACCGATGCCGACGTCGATGGTATGTCTGCCGTCTATCAAGCCTCCTGGAAAGGCCCCGCCACCTTCGGGTGGGCCGGACCGGACCAAGGCTACATCGTCCGCGTGACGCCCAAGGGTTACAAGCCCAAGCCGCTGCCGGATTTAGAAAAAATGACCAACGTGGAACTTGTCAAGGCCCTCGAATCGCCTTCCCACATCCGCACCCTCGCTGCCCAAAGAACTCTCCTGCGAAGGGAAACCGACCCCCAAATTCCCGCCTTACTCCGAAGCTTTGTCTTGGATAAAAGCGAATCGCTAGAATCCCGGATTGCGGCGATATCCATCCTCAATAAAGGATATCCGGACAGACTTCCAATTGCTCTCCCGAGCTTAGGTGAACACCCTGAAATTCAACCCTACCTCCTCCGGGCACTGGGGGATCGAGATGAAGCGGCCCTTGCGAAAGCAGCTCCCCTTATCCAGGCCTCTCTCAAAAACGGATCTTCGAAGGTCGTGTTGGAAGCGATGGTCGCAGCCGCACGAACGAGATACCTCGAGGCAGCTCCATACATCTCCAGATACCTTGCCAATACCGACCCTGTCATCCGCCATACCGCCTACCGAGCCTTGGCAAAAATGTCCGCACATGAAGCGGCGTTTTTCATGATCGATTCCGACGATGAAATGACCCGCAAAGCGGCCGCCTGGGCACTCATGCGGATGCACAAAGTCGAGGTCGTTGACGCATTGATCAAGCGTCTCACTTCTGAGAAATCCCTCGAGAAACGCCGGCCGCTTCTTTCCACCCTCGCCCGTCTCTATTACAAGGACGGCGAGTGGAAGGGCGATTCCTGGGGCACCCGGCCCGACACCCGCGGGCCCTATTACCAACTCGCGACCTGGGAGCAATCCGAACGCATCCTCACCACCTTGAAGGCGATTCTCGATAATGCTCCCGCCGCGGAAGCGGCCTTCATCCTCACCAAGTTCAACAAGAACCGCATCCCTGCCAACGATGCCCTCGACCGTATCATCGACCTCGCGCTCAAGGACGACAAACTCATTCCTGTTGCGATCACTCAGATTGCGTCAGCGAGCAGCATCCCCGAGCGCGCCCTTCCACTCGTCATCAAAGGTGCTCAAACTTTCGAGTCCGGCCCCGCTGCTCATTCCGATGCCGTGAAAATTCTCGTGCAGACCGACCACCCCGAAGCCGTCGCGGCCTCTATTCAAGCCCTCATCAACATCAGCAAGGTGAAAGGGGCTGGCAAACAATCCGGAGCTGCTCGGAATCATTTTCTCAAGGCACCCAAGCTTGAGAACCATCACCTCGCTCTCGAAACATTGGTCGCTGAGAAGGCCGGCACTCCGGAAGGAAACTGGGCCGCCATGGCCGTGATCCAGCTCGCCTCCCGGAAGGGTGGCTCGCCCGAGTCACGTGAGATGTCGCAGAAGGCGATCGACAAAGGTTGGTCTGATCCGAAGCAGAAGATCGCCTTCATGAATGCCGCTCGCGATCTTCGCAGCCCGCTCATCAACGACCGCATCCGGGTTGCTCTGAGTGACCCCGACAAAGCAGTCGCGAAGGCCGCCAAGGATGCTGCCGGGCGCTTGAAAATCCAAGCTCCCGAAGCCGATAGAACTCCCAAGATCGCCACTCTCAAACCAGCGGAGGCCTTAAAGAAAGTCACCGCTCACAAGGGGGATATTTCACTCGGTCAAGCGGTCTTCGCGCGAGCCACCTGCAATGCCTGCCACACTGTTTCGCAGAACGAAAAACAGAAGGGACCTTACCTTGGCAACATCGCGGAAACCTATCGTCGTAACGAACTCGCCGAATCCATCTTGGTTCCCAACAAAACGATTGCCCAGGGATTTGCAACGAACGTCTTCAGTTTGAAGGACGGAAAATCCTTCGTGGGGTTTGTCACTGACGAAGCCGGGGACACCGTCTCGATCCGCGACATCGCCAGCACGGAACACCGCTTCAAGAAATCTGAAATCAAAGACCGTTCGACGCTCCCGACTTCGCTCATGCCTCCGGGGCTCATGGCCGGATTCACCGTCCACGAAATGGCGAGCCTCCTCGACTACCTCGAGTCGTTGGTGAAAAAATAAGGAGCGTGGGCATCTTATCGATGCTCCTTACGTCTGATGTTTGACGAGTGAGGCAAGGGGCAGGATGCCGTCGTGGGCCCAGAGAGCAGGTGGTGATTGGGCTTGGCCGAGGGGGAAGATCCTCGGAGAGGGGAGGTCGGCGCGCTTTGTAAAGGGATGGAGACCTATCCCAGAGAGATGTGGCATTGAACGAAAATCCGAGGGCGAGGGGCGAAGGAAGACGGTGCGGTTTCCGGGGGAGAGGGAGAGATTTTGGGAGTCGTTATAAATGATTGTCCAGGCGGTTGAGCCCGGGCTTTCCCAAAGAGCGTGAGCTTCGGGATCTTGGGCGATGAGGTAGCGGGTTTCTTCGCGGAGATTGGTGATGGCTCCGGCTTCGGAAAGTGAAAGGGGGCCGCGCGGGCGATTCTTTTCGAAGTCGGTCATTGCTTGGGCAAGGATGGGGCCGAAGGCGCGTGGGTCGTTGAGAAAGATGGTTTGAAGAGAAAGGCAGCCTTGCTGGTTGAAGAGGCCGATGTCTTTGGAGGCAAGGCGGGCGGCATCGGGCGAGGGGTCGTCAATGATGGCGATGCCGAGACGATGACCGTGGCCGACGAAGGGAGTTTCGAGCGGACAGAGTTGCTGGAAATGGCGGATGGTTTGATCGGAACCGAAGACAACGAGGGCTTCGGCCTCGGGAATCCAGTGGTCGGGGAGGTCGTGGGAGATCTCTACGAATTCTTCAATTCCGGGCGGGAATTGGAAATCGAGAAGAACTTGCGAGGGAAGCTTGAGTCGATTGTGGGCACCGAGGAGAATGCCGTTGAGGAGAGTTTGATAGGCGGCATGGGGTGTGTTTCCGCTGATGATGTGAACGATGGATTTGGGGAGGCGGCTTGTCGGAGCGCAGGCCTCCCGGGAAAAGGTCGTTTTGAGATCTTTACGGGTGAATTTTCCAGTGAACGGCTCAAATTCGTCTGCCACGGAAAGAAGAAGGTCGATACGATCGGAGGAGTTCATGACGAGAGAGCGTGGTCGATGGTTCGTGAGCATCCTCTGGGGAGAGCGCCGGGATCACGGCCAATCAGGGTGAAGGATCCGTCCTGATGACGAATGGCAAAGTCTTGGGTCCGAATTGCTGAGACACTGTGAAGGTTGGCGAGGTCGTGAATGACCAGGTATCCGGTTTCGCCCGGTGCAACTTCTTGATTGGTTTCGGGGTCCAGAATACGCGCGCGGCACCATGCCGGGAACACGTGACGGCCATTTGGTCCTGTAGCGTAGGCCTGGCTGGAGAGCTCGGTCATGCCATATTCATTATGGATTTGATCCGCCGGGATGTTGAAGAAGCTGGAAAGGTCGGAGTAGAATTCTGATTTCGAGAGGGAGTGCGAGGCCCCTTTGTAACCTCCTGTTTCGAGGAGTTGGGAGCCAGCGGGGAGGGGGAGAGGGCCGAGGGTTTCCATGAAGTGAAGGAAGGCCAGGGCCGTGCCCATGAGGAAGATCGGGTGGTCGTTTTTCAACTCCTCAATGAGCGGCGAGAGGTGGAATTTGGATTCGCGAAGAAGGAAACGTGAGTCATCGCCCGAGTTAAGATGGGCAAACATGTGGCTTAGCGAAGACTGCGGATTTTCGAGGTTCGAGGGAGCAAGGAAGAAGGTGGGGAGTTCCGGCAAAGTCCACCCTTCGGCGATGGCGTGTTCGTAGAAATCGGTGTCTGGAAAATGATGAGCTCCCCGCTCTTCGGTGGTGGTGCCGGAAGTAAGGAAGGTGGTCTCGATTGGGGCGCCGCAAGTCAGAGGGAAGTCGGCAAGTTTGAAGGAGGAAGTGGGGACAGCGGGGATATTTTGCCAGGTTGAAACTGATTTGGGAGTCTGCTCCAAGGATTTCGCGAAGGCCCTATAGGGGTGGTTGTGCTCGAATTGATAGCGAAAAACGGCGATGGCAAGAGGAGTGAATTCGCTTGGGGCCGGCTTGGTCAGAAAGGAATCAAGCCGCTCGATTAGGTCGGATTTTTGCATAAATCGGTGCTTAAGTCGGTCGGATTCAGGCATTTCGGAGTGGGTGACGGCTTGACAAGAGGGCCAAAGGCCGCGAAGAGTTTGTAGTCGGCTTGATTATAGGGCGACAACGAAATATCCCCAACTCCAACTGATTTTGAAAATCATGTTTTCTCTCAAGCATCTCATCGGGCTCGGCTTGTCCAGCCTTGTGTTCACAAGCTGCGGGTCGTTCGCTCCTGCAAATGAACCTGAGTATCCTCTTCTTAACACCAACCACATTCTCGACGCAGCTCTGGTAGCTCGTATCAAGGCCAATGAAGAGGCGGCCGCCCGCCGTGCTGCGCTGAAGAAAAAGAATGAGGAAGAAACAGTAAAGACGACGACCGATCCTCCCGATGTTCTTAAAAAGGATCCGGTGAAGCCCAAGAGTAAGTATCGCACTGCTGTTGCGATCCCGGGAAAGCCTGGCTTCGTTTTCAACCCTTGGACCAATAAGGCGGTGGATGTCCGCGGCGTCCCCGGAGGAATGCTGGTGCGCGATCCGAACGATGGTAATCCTGACCACAAATTCCGCGTTCCCTAAGCGGGATAAATAATCTATCTTGATGCCGGATTTTCGAGAGGGAATCCGGCATCTTTTTTCCCGAATCACATGATGATTTCCCGAATCACCATTTTAGGCCCCGGACTTCTCGGAGGGTCTGTGGGGCTTGCTGCCCGGGCTTCCGGTTACCAGGTCACCCTCTGGGGAAGGAATCCTGACCGCGTTGAGGCGACTCGTGCCCTCGGCCTAGATGCGACAACAGATTTGGCTGAGGTAGTGGGGCAAGCCGATCTTGTCGTTCTGGCAGTGCCTGTGGGGGTGATGCCCCACCTTGCTGAAAAGGTGAAACCTCATCTAAGGGCGGGGGCTTTGATCACCGATGTCGGAAGTGTGAAGTCCCTTCCCCACAAGATGGCCGGGGAATACGAGCTTCCGTTCATTGGAAGTCATCCCATGGCTGGTTCAGAGCAAACTGGGATCGAAGCAGCCCGTAAGGATCTTTTGAACGGGGCGGCTTGTATTCTGACCAATGATCAAGGATGTCCAGACTCTGAAGTGAAGGCTCTCGGAGAGTTTTGGGAGAAATTGGGATGCCGGGTTTCTTTTATGACCGCTGCCGATCATGACCGAGCGGTCGCCCGGATCAGCCATCTTCCCCACGCGATGGCCGTGGCAACGGCCTCGGCTGCCCTGCGCTCTCCGGAGGATGAAGATTTGGCCGCCGGAGGCTACCGGGACACCACCCGGGTGGCTTCCGGTGACCCTGCGATGTGGGCTGAAATCATGGTGGAGAATCGTGAGGCGCTCACGACAGCTCTGGAGGATGCGCAAAACGAGATCCGAGAGATGCTTGATCACCTCGCGAATTCGGACAAGAAAGGGCTCCAAGATTATCTCGCGGAGGTGAAGCTCCGAAAAGAGAATCCTGATTCATCCTCATGAGTGAGACCATCAAAGTTAGTCCGCTAAAAAAAATCTCCGGTGAACTTGCCGTCCCTGGTGATAAGAGCATGTCACACCGCACCGCCATCCTGGCCGGACTTTCCGACGGAACCTGTTTTGTGGAGAATTTTCTCCCGAGTGAGGATTGCGTTAATACCTTGCGTGCCATGGGTCAACTTGGCGTCCGCTATGATGTTGAGAAGGGGACGAAAGACCGTCCGATTGATCTCACCATCCATGGATGCAACGGAGAGCTTCAGGCTCCCAAAGCTGAACTGGATTGTGGCAACTCGGGCACGGGAATGCGCCTACTCGCCGGGGTTTTGGCTGCGCAGAAATTTGACAGTGTGCTGGTTGGGGATGCTTCGCTTTCCAGCCGACCAATGGGCCGTATTATTAAACCACTTGCGGAAATGGGGGCGCAGTTTGAGACTAGGGGAGGCAACCCCGGTTGCGCTCCGCTTCATATTACCGGCGGGGAACTCAAATCGATCACCTATGAAATGCCGATGGCCAGTGCCCAGGTTAAAAGCGCAATCCTCCTCGCGGGAATGTTTGCTCCTGACAAGACAACGGTCATTCAGCCGGCGATCAACCGTGATCATACCGAGCGCCTTCTCAATTCCTTTGGCGTTCGTGTGAAAACCGAAGGGAATCACATTTCGATCTACGGTGGACAAAAAGTCCGTTCCCGCGACCTCGTGATTCCCGGGGACATCTCCAGCGCAGCTTTTTGGATCGTGGCGGCGGCGTGCGTTCCCGGCTCACGACTGCTCATCAAAAACGTGGGTCTTAATCCCACCCGCACCGCTTTACTCGACGTTCTTATTCGCATGGGCGCTCATATTAAGGACCATGTCCAACATGAGGATGGTGGGGAACCCCGCGGTAATATCGAGATTATCGGTCGTCAACTTGAAGGAACTGAAATTAAACGTGAAGAAGTTCCAAATCTCATCGATGAAGTCCCAATCCTTGCTGTCGCCGGTGCGCTGGCCGAGGGGGAGATGACGATTCGCAATGCTGCTGAGCTCCGCGTTAAGGAAACGGATCGGATCGACACCACGACCGAGAATCTTCGTTTCATGGGAGCCGATGTTGAAGAGTTCAAAGACGGAATGGTGATTACCGGTGGCCAGAAGCTTAAGGGAACTGTTTTGGATAGCCATGGAGACCATCGCATTGCTATGGCCTTCGCGATTGCTGGCCTGTTGGCGGAGGAGGGTAACACCACCATCGAGAACACCGCTTGCGTGGCGACTTCCTACCCAACCTTTTCCCAGCACCTCCAAGAAATTTGCAAACGATGAGTCAGATCCACCGCGCTGTCGCGATAGACGGCCCCGCTGCCTCGGGCAAGAGTACTGTCGCCCGACGTCTCGCAGCTTCCCTCGGCCTAATTATGGTCAATTCCGGTGCCATGTACCGCGCCGTGACCTGGCAGATTTTGCAGGATGGAGTCGATCCTTCCGATGCCGATGCCGTCATCCGGGCTCTTGAAGGAATGGAGATCGGGTGCGGGATTGAAGACGGACTCTCGACAATCGCCATCAAGGGACGTCATTTGACGACTGAAGTTCGCGAACCCCAGGTGAATGACGCTGTTTCAAAGGTCGCTTCGATCCCCGAGGTCCGCGAGCGCCTTGTCGAAATGCAGCGGGAATATCTCACGGACAATGATGTCGTGATGGAAGGTAGGGATATTGGCTCTGTGGTGTTCCCGGATTCTCCCTTCAAGCTCTACATTGATGCTTCCGAGGAGGTTCGTGCCGCCCGGCGTTCCAAGGACGGTGAGGCTGATGCTGTTGCGAAACGCGATGCCCAGGACCGCCAAAGAAAGGCCTCTCCGCTCAAGATTTCCGAGGGCGCCATTGTGATTGATTCCTCCCATCTGACCATTGATGAGGTGGTTGGGGAGGCACGAGAAGCTCTCATTAAACTCGGCTGGGACGACTAAATGAAAACTACCTATTGGATTGGACACACCATCTTTCGGGCTGCAGCGAAGGCATTTTTTCGCTATCAGGTTGTGGGTCGGGAGAAGCTAAGTCAGGACGGGCCTGTTCTGATTGCCGCGAATCATGAGAGTTTTCTAGATCCTCCGCTCGTTGGGGTGGCTTATGATGATTCGGTTTACTACCTGGCTCGGAAGACTCTTTTCAAAGGCCCGACCAAGTGGCTTTACCCGCGTTGGAATGCCATTCCCATTGATCAAGACGCTCCCGATATGAGTGGCTTGAAAAAGATCATCAAGATCCTTCGAAGTGGCGAACAGGTGGTGGTTTTTCCAGAGGGTTCTCGGACGCTGGATGGAAAGCTACAATCAGGAGAAGCAGGCGTGGGGCTGATTGCAGCCAAGAGTAACGCAGTCATTCAGCCGGTCCGGATTTTTGGGGCCTTCAAGGCTCTTCCATGTGGAAGCGGGCGATTGCGCTTTTATCCCATCACGATTGTTGTGGGGGATCCCATCCGCCTGACCCCAGAGGAACGAAGAGCCAAGGGGCGCGAGGCTTATCAGGCCATCGCGGACCGGATTATGGGCGAGATCGCAAAAATTAAACAGCCATCCGAAAGCTGGTAGGCTGTCACTTCGAGCTGGACTGGATCCCCGACAGCGGGGGAATTTTGAACGGAATGGTTGTCAGTTCGCACTAAAATGTTGATAGTTCCCGTGGCTTTATCGCTTATCCCCTCAATCCATGAATCTTCAAATTCAATGCCCCAAGTGCACAAAACGATTCACCGTGCATGAAGATCTCGCCGGCAAAACAGTCGAGTGTGGCGCATGCGATCATCGTTTTCCCGTGAAATCGGAATCGATTATTGTGGAGCGCGCGAAATTTTACCCGGGGGAGAATAAGAGTGAGGACTTTCTGAATCGCTTGGGGAAGAAATCGGCAACTGATGGCAGTGGAGACGGAGGGACCCCTGTTACCTCTGCTTCAAGTCCTCAGGTTGATGCCATCATGCCGTCATCAGCCGGGCAAAACATTGCTGCTGCCAGCGGGGCGACTTTTATTATTCTTTACAGTTTGGTCTTCTTTTTAGGGACTTCAACCGGTGGTCTTTTTCAAGACATCACCATGGACAAACGCCTGATTTTGGGCGGGTTTGTCGGTATCATTAGTGTGGGACTTGTTTTATTTGGAGCCAAGAACTGGAGGGTTCGGGCTGCGCTGGGCGGTCTTTTACTTCTTGCCGGGCTTTTTGCGCTCATTTTTATCCGGCCAGTCCACACGACACCAGAGGTTGAGGATGACGTTCGGAATTCCGTAGAGGCCGAGATCAAAGTTGAAGAGGATCCTACCGTTGAAGAGAGCCTCAAGAGTAAGGTCGGCTATGCCGCAATCGAGAAGAAGGTCCAGGCAATGGGCGAACGCTTCAACGAGGACGGAGCTGAGTATGTCGTAAGTATTTTTGTTGAAGGGCTCACCGGGAGTCAGTTCATCGAGGTCGAGAATTATATCAAAGATGTTCTGTCCATTCCCCCCACCGAGGGAGTCAACCTATATAAGCGGAACGGTGAAAGGGACAGCTTGATCGTGATTTCTGGCATAAAGCTCGATTTCGATACTGTCATTCGTCATTGCGACCCACGCCTTGGCCGTGCGACCTCGTATCCCGAGCTTCGTTTGATTGATCTTAAGATGTCCGCTTCCCTATTTTCGAAGCCCAGTGATGATTTTCAAAAGAAGCTGAGCGACAGAGCTCATCCGGAATTCTTCTCGGTGAATTTGGACGAACTGCGGTCACTGACGCCCGGCCGTGTCAAGGATGCCGTGGCGAGGCTCTCTTCGATTGTAGATGTGGAATTGAGGTACGAAGAACCCATTATTAGGGAATTTTTGGATATTCTGGTCTCCAAGAATGATCCCATTCTACTCTCTGACCTTGGGAAAGCTCTCCGTATCTGGGCCGGGGGGAACAAAGCCTGTGTCGATACTGTCTCCCGCAAGGTCACTAAGTTACTCGATGGGAAGGACATTGTTCCGGAATCGTTGATCGGTTATCTTGCTGAGAATGATGCCGAGAAAGCTCCTATAATTGTTGACCGACTGTGGTCCGAGGATCCTGAGAAGTGGTTGAACCAGTATCTATTGATTGGGAGCGTTGTTGAGCCACGAATTATTTTTCATCTTGAAAATTCACCACTCCGCTTAAAGAAAGCAGCCGCCATTCTTCTGGCAAAAATGGGGACAGACAAATCGCTGGCCGTCCTCGAAAAACTCAACACATCATCCGATGATGAGTTCAAAATTCTTGTGGAACGCGCGATCGAGGGGATCAAAGCGCGTTAACATTTTCTCCAACGAAAAAACCCACTCCTTCACAGGAGTGGGTTTTTATGTATGGATTGCGTTTGTGTGTGCAGAAAGATTTTCATCTTTCTGACGAAAACAAAAACAAATCGAAGAAGGTGAGGCGAGGGAAACCTCCAAAAATCTGCTCCTTCCATCGATTGTATCGATCAAGCAATTGCAGAGATCGATTTTCCACGTAATCCATTCTGTGGTTAACTCCCGGTGTTGAAACGATTAATTTTCATGATTCCCCCCCTCCCGTGGCACCGGCCCCGTCTTCGTCCGTCACCGGGCGATCGCGTGGTTTTGTTGCATGGCCTTTGGCGCAGCGTGTGGGCCATGGATGGGCTTGCTTCAACCTTGAATGACGAAGGCTTCGAAACTCTGAACATTCCCTATGCCTCCTTCCGGAAAACACTCGATGAAATCGTGGACGACGTGGCGGATGTAATCGGGTCCTCCCGGCGTCGAACTCACTTCGTCACCCACTCGATGGGGGGGATCGTTCTTCGCTGTCTTGCTCTCCGTCACCCGGGGCTCGTCACTGGAAAAATCGTGATGCTGGCCCCACCCAATCAAGGGAGCGAAATCATTGATTGGCTGGAAGATTCCCCGCTGGGTCGTTGGTCGTTGGGACCCGGGGGCATGAGCCTTTCGACCAAGACGATCCGCGAAAAAATTCCCGGCTTCTCCGATCAACACGATGTCTCGGTGATCATGGGGCGAAACTGTTCGATCCCATTTTTCCAGTCGTTTTTCAAGGGGGAGAACGACGGGATCGTTACGGTCGAGGGAGGGAAGGTTGCTGGAATGGGAAAGATGGAAGTAGTGGATGGAGATCATACCTTTCTTATGAGTGAGCCCGTGGTGAGGGAAAAAGTATTAAACCTTCTTGAGGCCTAAGGTCCCTTCCAGCGAGGCACCTCACTTGGTATTAATCGTTGGGTTCTTCATTCCTCGCTCGACCGATCGATCCCTTCTCGCCAGCTTTGAGGAGTTCGATGTTCTCCTTTATTCACACGGCAGACCTTCACCTGAATAGCCCTCTCCGCCATCGTTGCCGACACCCAACGTTTTCGTCAACTCCACTACGCCATCGATTTCTTGAAACAGCAGGTCGAAGATTACCGGAGGAAAACGCAGGGGCCGATGGTGGGAAAGACTTCCTCATTTTTTAAAGCCCTCACCTCCGGGGCTTTTGAAAAAGTGGCGGCGCAAATCGATGACAAGGATCAGCCCCAGCTCATCGCTATTCGGGCTAATGGTGAACCAGTCCCAACCAGCGGGCTATCCGAAGGCACGGCCGACCAACTCTATCTCTCCCTCCGCCTCGCCGCGATTTCCCTTCATCGGTTGTGATTGCCGATTAATATTAATCATTGTCCGCCACCGCAGCCAAAATCTCCGGGGAACAGAATGGCGTGGGTGGATCCCTGATCGGCCAGGTCCTTCCAGTGGGTGATCTCAAAGTCCACGACGAGAATCCCGGCCGTGGGGAGATTTCCGAGGTGTCCTTTGGTGAGGCGATGGCAAAGTTCGGTCCAGGTGGGATTGTGACCGACCAACATCACCGAGCTTAGGGCATCGTCGAGTTGGCGGGAGAATTGGACAATGCCGTCAGGCGTGGCCCCGTAGAACGAATCGATAAACTTGATTTGGTCGGTGGGGAAGTCGAGTTCCTTGGCCAGAAGCTCCGAAGTCATCTGGGTCCGCGCCGAAGGGCTTGCAAAAATGGCCTCGGGGATGACCTGCCGCTCTCGCAAAACCCCGCCCATGATGGGGGCGGCTCGCTTCCCCCGCTTGTTGAGGGGGCGGTCAATGTCCCTCAGCTCAGGATGATTCCAGGAGGACTTAGCGTGGCGGGAGAGAATGAGGCGTTTCATGGTTTTAGCTATTCCGGGAAGCTCGCTTCCTTGAAGCCTTTGTGTGTTGGGATATTACGCTTGCCGGCTTTGATCTCGGCTTGGCGGCGCTTAAGGAATTCATGAGAGATCATTTCGGACTTCTCCCGGTCCTTGGCGTCGTAGTCCCAGAATTCCTGAAGGACCTTTTCGGCAGCGGGGAAGTGGGAACCATCGTCGCCCACGCGTTTACGGGTTGCGACGAGTTGTTTCTTTAAATCCGCGACGAGTTCGGCATTGGCGGGGTCGTTGTAGAGGTTGATGGTCTCGTGGGGATCCTTGACGAGGTCGTAGAGCTCCCAGCCGGCGGGGGTTTGGTAGCCGCCGTCGTAGTTGCAGCCGTAG
>JAPKDJ010000120.1 GCA_026421245.1 Akkermansiaceae bacterium
CTTCAAGGCCCTCCCGCCAAAAGCAAATTCCTAACAGTCGGCGACGACCGCGTCTTGGTTCTCGAAGATTCCAGCCCAACCCGCAGAGGACGAAAACAACAGCCACAAAACCAATCCTTGGCATGGCGGGAAGGATGACTACGCTCTCAACTAGTGAATTTCCGTCTTGAAACGCCCTGTGGACATCGGGTGCTGCCTTTCCCCCCTGATTCTCCGTCTCACCGTTCCCGTGCTCAATCATCTCAACTCAATTCTTTCCCCGGCACCCCCCTTTCTCCCCCCCTCCGCTCCGTTCAAAAAGCGGCTTCAAAGCTCTCCCGCCAAAAGCAAATTAATGACCATCTTCGGCGAGCAACGGCACTCACGTTTCAGGTCCCCGTGATAGCGGCAAGGGGACGAGCAAACACGCGAAGCTCACAGTTAAATCAGGAGTACCATCACTGAGGTTGGATAGTGCCTAAACCGGTCGACACCTCGCCTCACAGACTGCCTTTTTTCCCAAATGAAATTTATTGCGCAAATGATTCTAGCCGCCGTTCTGGCATGCTGGACATCGCAGGCGCTAGCGATCGAGGCGCTCAAGTTCGAGACTGACGTGCGGCCGATCCTCAAGGCTTCCTGTTTTCATTGCCACGGAGAGGATGGGGTGCAGAAGGGTGAGTTAGACGTGCGCCTAGTTCGGCTGATGATAGGGGGCGGCAAATCGGGTGCGGCATTAAAGCCGGGCGATGTGGAGGCGAGCCTGCTCTGGGAAAAGATCGCCTCCGACGAGATGCCAAAGGGCGAGAAGAAACTCTCTGCGGAAGACAAGCAGCTCATCCGCGAGTGGATCAAACAGGGCGCGCAGACCGCGCGGCCGGAGCCGGAGAATGTCGAGGAGGCACGATTCACTCTAGAGGAACTTGAGCACTGGGCCTTCCAGCCGGTGGCGAATCCTGAAGTGCCAGACGGCGATGATAGCCAGGGATCGGTCGATCGATTCATTGGCGCGGGCTTGCAGGCCAAAGGGCTCGGGTTTTCGCCAAGCGCTGACCGGCGCACCCTGATCCGACGTGTGACGTTCAATCTGACTGGCTTACCGCCAGCGCCAGAGGAAGTGGCAGCCTTTGTCAGCGACTCCAAAAATGGAGCCTATGCACACCTAGTCGATCGGCTACTCGCCTCCCCGCAGTTTGGCGTCCGCTGGGCGCGGCATTGGCTCGACGCAGCTGGGTTTTCAGAATCGGACGGGCTCGGGCTTTCCGACCCGAAACGTGAACACGCGTGGCGCTACCGCGACTATGTCATCGATGCCTTCAACCAAAACAAACCGATCGACCAATTCATCCACGAACAGCTGGCGGGCGACGAGATGATCGAAGGCGAGCGTGACATCAACGATCCACGCCACCTTGAACTGCTGAGCGCCACAGGATTCTTACGAATGGCTCCCGACCTAACCCAGAAGAGCAACACGCTCACCGATCGCAACACCGCGGTGGCCTCGGCGGTCCAAGTTGTGAGTTCGAGCCTATTGGGAGTGACCGTCGCGTGTGCGCAGTGTCATGATCACAAATACGACCCGATCGGAATCGACGATTACTACCGCTTCCGGGCGATTTTTGACCCGGCGTTCCCGCTTAATAATTGGCAGCAGCCAAATAGCCGGCTGGTGGACATGACCACCGTTGAAGTGAATGCCGAGAGGGCGCGCATCGAGGCCGAGGCGAAAGCAGTCGAAGACGAAATTGAGGGACGCCGGCGTACTCACTGCGCGGAGATCCAGAAAAAGAAGCTCGCCGATGTGCCGGAAGAGGTGCGCAAGGCGACACGTGAGGCAGTCTTGAAGAAGGCTGGCGAGCGCGACGAGAAGCAGAAACAACTCCTCGATCTCTACCCGATGGTAAAGCCGGTCGATTTCATTATCGGGTTGTTAGTGGAATACGATGGGGCGGCGTTCCGGAAGTTCGAGGAGGAGAAGAAGAAGGTGGCGCAGATCCGGGCCAAGAAGCCGCCGCTGCGCATGGTGATGGCGACGACCGAGCCCGCAGGTGAGATCCCTGTGAGCAAGGTTTTCTTCCGTGGCAATCCCGAGAGCCCGCGCGAGGCGGTGGAGCCTGCTGAACTGATGGTGCTGCGCCGCCAACGCGCAGAGTTGGCAATGCCGGTCAATGATCCCGAGCACAAGACCACGGGTCGCAGGCTCGCCTACGCAAGCAGCTTGACTGACGGGACGCACCCGCTGACTGCGCGCGTGTTCGTGAACCGCGTGTGGATGCACCACTTCGGCCGCGGGCTGGTCGCGACTCCGGGCGACTTTGGCATCGCGGGTGAAAAGCCATCGCACCCGGAATTGCTCGACTGGTTGGCGAGCGACCTTATCGAGCACGGCTGGGATCAGAAGCGCCTGCACCGCATGATCTTGTTATCTAAAACCTACCAGCAGCAGTCGTTGCGCCGCCCGGAACTGGATCAAATCGATCCCGAGAACACCTTGTTCGGACGAGCGAATTTGCGGCGACTCGAGGCGGAGGCGATCCGCGATGCGTTACTCCACGTAAGCGGGCAACTCGACGCGACCCTCGGCGGTCCGGCCAGCCCGGTGAGTGCCGATAGCGAGGGGAAAGCCGTCATCGGCGGTAACAAGAACCGGCGCAGCACTTTTGTCGAAGTCCAGCGCCGCTTGCCATCGAACATGCTGGCGACCTTCGATCAGCCCGAAATGGTGCCGAACTGCGACCAGCGTCGAAACACAACCGTCGCGACTCAGGCGCTGTGGTTTCTGAACGACCAAGAGGTGATTGGCTTCTCAGAAACGCTGGCGCGATCCCTGATGACGGAGTCGGATACTAACGGGCAACGGCTATCGCGGCTGTACCTGAGGCTCTTCTCAAAACCCGCAACGCCTGAGGAGTTGCAAACCTGCGAGAAGTTCCTGGTGGCGCAACGGGATCACTTTGCCCAACAGGACCCGAAAGCCGACGCTGCCCATCGCGCGCTCGCGGCACTCAGCCAAGTGCTATTGGCCTCCAACCGTTTCCTCTATCTCGACTAGCCTAACTTGGGCGAAACTCTCTCCGCACCCAACCCACACCACTTACATATCCCCCCCATGGATCCTCGCTTCCTCAACCGCCGTAGCCTGCTACGCACGTCCTCGTTCGGACTGGGAGCTGTCGCTGCTTCGTGGCTTCTCAAGCAGGACGGTTTGCTCGCAGCAACCGGCGCCAAGAACACTGCGCTCGAGAAGCCGGATCTCGAGCGCCGCATCCACGACCTCTTGCCGAAGCAGCCGCCGCACGAGCCGCAGGCGCGCGCGATGATCTCGATGTATATGCTCGGCGGCCCGAGCCAGATCGATCTGTTCGACCCCAAGCCCGAGCTAATAAAACGCAACGGCCAGAGCTTCGATGGGGATTTGAAGTTCGACAACGCAGCACAGGCCAGCCGCGAGATCATGGGGCCGCTTGCGAAATTCCACCACTACGGCCAGTGCGGGATGGAGCTCTCAGAATTGCTACCGCAGCTCGGCACCATCGCCGATGACATCACCCTGATCCGTTCGATGCACACCGGATCGAACAACCATGTGCCTTCGAATTTCGCCCTCACCACCGGAAGTCCGGTGCACGGTCGGCCGGTTCTCGGCAGTTGGTTGCTGAATGCGCTCGGCAGCGAGACACAAGACCTGCCTGCCTACGTGGCACTAACGGATCCACGTGGACTGCCGCAGGAAGGCAGCGAGAATTGGAGTCAGGGAAAACTGCCATCGATCTTCCAAGGGACGGTCGTGCGTCCGACCGAGCCCAGGATCTTCAATCTCGATGCCCCGCCCCACCTGCGCGGCAAAGCGCAGTGCGCCCAACTCGATCTACTCGAGCAATTCAATCAAGAACACCTTGCCGAACACCCAGGCGAAAACGATCTCGCCGCACGGCTCGCCAGTTATGGACTCGCAGCGCGCATGCAGGAAGCTGCGAAAGAAGCCTTCGATCTGTCCGCCGAGCCCGAATCCATCAAGAAGATGTATGGCGTCGGCGAGAAGCACACCGATAGCTATGGGAAACGTTGCCTGATCGCCCGGCGATTGGTGGAACGTGGCGTACGCTTTGTGCAGGTCTTCTGCAACGGACAGAACTGGGATCACCACGGCTCAATCAAATCTGCCCTCCCAGCGCGCTGCGCTGAGATCGACCAACCGGCCGCCGCGCTGGTGCGCGATCTTAAACAGCGCGGCCTACTCGACTCCACGATCGTCCACTGGGGCGGCGAGATGGGGCGCCTGCCGGTGATCCAGTTTCGCAGTGGCAACAGCAACCGCGACAACGTCGGCCGCGACCACAATACCTATGGCTTCAGCCAGTGGGTGGCAGGGGGTGGGTTCCGCGCCGGCTACGTCCACGGTGCTACCGACGAGTTCTCCCACCACGCAGTCGAAGGCATCGTCAACCACTACGACTGGCTGGCGACGATCCTCCACCAGTTTGGCCTCGATCACCGGGAGCTAAAATTCCGCATCGGCCCGAGAGAGATTCGGCTGGTAGAAGAAACAGAGGCGCGCGTAGTTCGCGAGATTCTTGGCTAGATACTTCGAACTTGTAGCGCCCTTCCCTAGTGCGCACTGGACGGCCTCCATCCACCGCGATTTCAGCACGGCGGGCGGCCTCAGCGTGAGCACTGACAGAGGTCACTTCAAAAGCGCCCCAACTCCGCCGTCACGCTCGTAAATCGATTTCACCTCGTCAGGCGTGAGAGCCCGATCAAAAACCGAAAACTCGTCGAGCAATCCGACATAGAGGAGCCCGAGCAGTAGTCGCGAAGTTTCCGAATCACTCCAGGTGAATTGCTGGTTCCAACCGGCCAGTGTTCCGTTGTGTTTGCCATCGATGTAGAGGGTGGCGATCGCTTTCTTGCTGCCGCTGTTGAATCCTCCCCAAGTGAAAACAATGTGCGTCCACTTGTCCTTGCCGAATCCCGGATTCTTTGCGGTCAGGAGCGGGCGTTCTAAATCTGGCACATCGGCCTTCTCCGGATTCCACACTTTGAGATCGGCATAGGCTCCGAGTCGGAAGTCGCGTGGCGATCCCTCTTTGTTAAAATCGAGAAAGAACGCGGCGTCGTTCCACGCACGCGGGGTAAGCAGGACCGGATCGCAAAAACCCTTCGCGAGCCCCTCGACCGGATCGCATTTCAACCAAAGCGAAACGCTTCCGGTCCAGTTCTTGTTTTTGTAGGCGAGATTTCCCTTCGATTGGTAGAAAATCCACGGTGCGTCGCTCGCCTTGAACTCTAGCGCGCTCCCAAATTTGCCCACTCCCTTGGCGACCCCACTCTTGCCTTCCGTATGCAGGCCAGCTTTGGCGACGTTCTTTTTTCGATCGATCCACGTGTAGAGCTTCTTGTCCCCTTTGGAAAAATCGGCATCGATGCCGTTGTCGAATGAGGCGTGCAGGGTTAGCGCGGATTTGATCTCCACATCGTCCGCGAGCAGATCGCCCACACAGAGGGACAAAAGCCCGATGACAAGGCTGGCGAGTGATTTCGATGAAAAATTCCCCATGCGATGATCCTGACATATTCGTCGCCTCGAGTAAACCGGAACCGGACTGGTGGGAATGGTATCTGTGAGGCATTCGATGCCGGGGCGCCTCGAGCCGATTTCCGAGTTCGTAGTAGCGATGGGGGCCGATGCGTGAAGTGTGCCGATGCGTAAGAAAAACTCCTCAACCCGAGTCAGAACATGAGCAAACGACCAGTCTCGTCGTAATCGACCCGGGCGATTACGATCGCCCCCCCTCCTCTACCCATCTAAGGGCTTGGAGAGTCGAAGCATTAATTGCTCGCACCCCTCCAACATGAGAGAAGACACCCTCTGACACCTCTTACCTGACCCACATCTCGCATCGGCGGGGGCAACCGGATTAGGGTCGCTCCCATCACCGGCCTCTGGCCTTTGTTGCAGTTTACGTCCACCGTGGACAGTGGACAGCTCGCTTTTGGTTGGTGCTCGCTTTCGAACCAGCAGTAAAAAAGCCCCGTCCGTGAGATGGTAAACGGACAGGGGTTTCAGTGAGGCCCGTGAAGACCTGAAGACTTGTTCCTTGAACCATCTCAGAACTGCCCGCTTGGGAGCCCAAAGAGATCCCGCTCGGCGACGGCTGAAAGGCAAGAAACTTGGTGATCTGAAAAGTCGCTACCGAAAAAGACCTTGGCAACGCGGACTGGGAATCTACAATCTCATACAATGAAAATCGTGCTGAAATCTCCTGATTCCAGTAAAATATGGCGTCGACTAGGGACTTTTCCTGCCGAAATCTCCACAACCGCCAAACCAAACCACCGACTCCGCCCCTCTTTCCCCCGCACCCCCCTTTCACCCCCCTCCGCTCCGGTCCAAGGGCGGCTTCAAAGCCCTCCCGCCAAACGCAAATTCCTAGCAGTAAGGTGAAATCGAGATGCCTCAGGAAGTGGACTCCGAAAGGATGCAACGCGCCAA